>JBILFA010000114.1:0-11486 GCA_044351795.1 Bdellovibrionota bacterium
ATTTTCACGACGGTGAAAAATCCTCAATGTATCGCAGCGGATACATCTGCGGTTTTTCCCCGTCGCGAAAATCGAATATCAACCCAACCTCCCCTTTCTCGCTACGGGAAGGTTTTGCCTCGCTTCCTTAGGGAAGGATTAGCCGTTGGCACGGGAGTATTCATGGAATTTACCCTACTAGGTTGCGGAACATCGACCGGCGTCCCTATTCCGGGCTGCTCATGCCGAGTATGCACCTCAGGAGATCCTCGAAATTATCGGGACCGGACCTCTGCGTTGATTACCCTCAACTCCGGCAGCACCATCCTCGTGGACGCGGGCCCCGACCTGCGCCAGCAGGCCCTGAAGCAGAAGATAGTCGCAGTAGATAACGTTATCTTCACGCACGCGCATGCCGACCATATACTTGGCACTGACGACTTACGAATCTTCAACTTTATCACGAAGAAACGGATTAAGTGCTTCGGTACTGAGGCGACATTTACCGGCATCAAACAGTGCTTCCCCTACATCTTCCAACCCGACCCCTACTACGAAGGTGGAATGGTTGCTCAGCTCGATGTGGTGGAGATACGAAACGATCAGGACTTCGAGATTGCCGGAACAACCATAACTCCCTTCCTGCTCGCTCACGGCGCCACGCCGGTCACGGGATTTCGCATCGGCGGGCTCGGCTATGCAACCGACTTCAACGCCATGTCAGACCGCGCCGAACAGGTGCTACGGGGCGTTAAATATCTTTTTATCGATGGACTTCGATTCGAGCCGCATAAAACCCACCTCACGATCCCACAAGCAATCGAGATCGCTCAACGACTCGAAGTGGAACAGGCCTTCTTGATCCACATGACACACAGCGTCGATTACGAAGAGGTGAGCAATCAACTCCCCAAAGGTGTAGCTCTCGGCTACGATGGGTTGAAGGTGAGCTTTTCGTAAACCTTCAAAAACCCAGCCTCACGCGCAGCGCTCATAGTGGACCCTCCTCTCCTTACGCTTGGCTTTCCTAGCTGAGATAATCCACGTTCTTCCTCTCGCAGTCCGTGTGCCACGATTCTTCTGCTAAGGAGCAGGCAACAAAGAAGGTAGACGAAGTGAACTACTCGCAATGCGTCCACATACGAATCACCTTCACGAGCTTGCCTTCTAAGACCACTTCGTACACTAGAACCCATTTCAAAAGTCCCTTCTGCTGCGGGCGGCGATAGAGGGGCTGCGACGGCGTCAGCCTTCACAAAAAAATCCTCAATGTATCCCGGAGGATACATCTCCGGTTTGTTTGTTCGTCTTCCTTGTCACGCTCCCTATCTCGCCGCCCTCGCGACGAAGAGACTTTTGAGATGGGTTCTAACCTGTGCTGAATGTTGGTGCGCCTTCCAGATCTCCCACCAATTCAATGAATTGATCCTCCTATGCTTCCGGCTTTTCCGAAGAGGAAAAATCTCCTAAGGAGGTATTCGTCACCGGAGAGCCGGCCGAGTACCCCATCCGCTGAGGAACCCGCGTATCAATCTCAGCCAATAAACCGCCTAAGCCGACCTTCTTTGCTGCTGACACAGATACGCCGGGCATCTCCTGAGAAAGGAGCCGCACAGTCTCACCATCTACCTTGTCGATCTTGTTGAACACAACTAATTCAGGGGCATCGCGCAGCTCCATCAACTCGAGGATCTTCCGCACAGCACGATACTTTCCGAGCGCATCAGGATCAGAGGCGTCCACGACATGCACCATGAGCGAAGCATCATACAACTCTTCGAGTGTTGCTCTGAAAGCAGTCTCGAGCTCTGCTGGCAAGCGACGAATAAAGCCTACCGTATCGCTCAAGATCACCGTCCTGCCGGAGCGGCCATCATTGTTCGTAGGTGGTAGGTACAACCGTCGCTGACTCGGATCGAGGGTCGCAAACAGTTTGTTTTCGGCCGTCACGTTGCTCCCCGTGAGGATATTGAAAAGTGTGGACTTGCCGACGTTGGTGTATCCGACGATCGAAACCAGTTGCAGTTGATTCTCACGCCGGCGACTCCGTCGGAAGTCTCGCGATTCCCTGACCTTACTCAAGCGGCGATCCAATTCGGCAATTCGATCGCGGATTCGGCGTCTTCCGATCTCGAGCTTGGTCTCTCCCGGTCCACGCCCACCGATACCTCCGCTCAAACGGGACAGCCCGGCGTCTTTCTCCACCAACCGGGGTAAGTTGTACTTCAACTGAGCGAGCTCAACTTGCAAGCGACCTTCGCTGCTCTGAGCTCGCTGCGCGAATATGTCGAGTATCAGCATACTTCGATCAAGAACCTTCAATTCGGTCGAGTTCGTGATTGCTCGCCATTGCGACGGCTTGAGCTCCGTGTCAAAGATCAACATGTCGGCTCCCAAGCGGATGCAGCGGATCACAAGCTCCTGGAGCTTTCCGCTTCCAATGTACGTTTTCGGGTCGACCTTGCGCTTCTGAATGACGGCATCAACTATCGTCACTCCCGCAGTACGCGCGAGTTCCCGAATCTCCGCTATCGAAGTTTCGGGGTCATCATCTGCTTTGTCGTAGACACCAACAACGACCGCTCCGATCTGATCACCTGCATCGAGTTGGACCACTTCCGCAGCGAGGCCTTGCTCCACCGCTTCGATGAACTCCGAAAAATGAAGATCGCTCGCTCCGAGATCGCGAATCGTCTCGGTCATCGTCGTTGCGCTTTCACTCCCATTGGCGGGAACAAGATAGGCGAACGTTGTCGAGATCCGATTCAGTGCTGCCCTAACACTGACGACTGCATCAAAACGCAATCGTTCGAGGTCAGTGTAGATATCATACGGTATAGAAGCCTCGTCCTGATTGTTGGAGAGGTCTGTGAACACCAAACGCAAGTTTCGCAACCGACCTCGTCCCAAACGGTATCGGCCTAAATCGGGCAGGTACAAAATATCCTTGGTTCCGAGAATCACCTCTACGATACGCCCCTGTCGGTTTACGAGCACACCGATACGACGACGCAGAGAGGTCGCCAACATCGTCATCTCCCGAGCCAGCTCGAGTGATATCAGCTCATGGGCGTCCATCGAACGCTGAAAAAGCTTCCCAACCGCTCGCAACTCCGACGAAGCAAGGCCTCTTGTATTTCCTGATATCTCTTCCGACATAAGCCATTAGAGTAGCATAAAGAAGGGCCGAAAACCTCCTTTTAAACAGGCTTTTCAGGCCACAGCCGCTTGGAGCATGCTCAAGTTGCCACCGCCGCGGCCTCTACCAAGGATCGCGCTACCCTCGGCTGCGAGCCGAAGTGGAAGAAATTAAAGGTGCCAAGCGATTGCGATGAGGCAGAGTACCCCTCGCTGTAGGGCGATACGCCATCAATGTTTACCCGCATGGTGTGAAGGAGCTGACTGGAGCCCCCCACAGCTAAATTCCGCAATCCCCACTCCCCGGTATTGAATCCCTGGATCTTGACGCCCGCCCCCCCAAGAACTGAATCCTCGATCGTCGTCACATCAAGAAAGACAGATGGGTTGTGCGCAGGCGCCGCATCTCCCGGGATGAGACCGACTCCGGGATACCGCGGCCCCCCTCGCTCGAGCTGATACGTGCGGCACAGGAAAGCAGTTCCCGCACCTTCGGAGTAGACCACTCCTCCCTCTTCAGCAAAGTGGCGAATAGCATCCCGCATCTGCTCGTTACGTGAAAGCTCCTCGCCGTACGTGTTGAGGTACGCGCCTGTAATGTAAATCCCTCCGATGTCACGCGGAAGGTGCATGTCCAAGAGAGGTGAAAAGGGAACCGTATCCGCTCCGAAATACCGCAGTAGCTCCAAATTGTCTTGGTAACACAGGCTAAAGCAGGTGTCGTCGGAAACTGCGAAGCGACATCGGCGGGGAATAGGATCAGGGAAGCCCGAATCAAACTCCACACGCGGAGCCTCCTTAGCGATGTCAAGCAGCCGATCGATATCGACGTGGTGAGCCGCAAGATTGCCGACATCGAGCAAAAACTGCATCGGCAAAGCCGTGTGGTTCGCCTCCTGGAACGTACCGCTCGGCGGCAGGGGCGATTGAAAAGACGTGATCGGTAAAGCGCCTGCAAAATTAGGTAACCTGTATGAGTGTAGCGCCTCGTTGATGAAAACCAGAGCCGGGTCGGGCAGGAACGGATCAGCGCTGTCGACACTTCTCATGCGGTTGCCGACGAGCACTTTGACCAAGGACTCCGATGTGAACTGGCAATACCCCTTCACGAGCGCTGCTAAGCTATTTGAATAATGCGGCACATCCGCAACGAGTACGATGGGAGTTCTGCTCAAAATAGCTATCTCAGCGTCTGAGCCGCGTGCATCGCCCGGACCGATTCCGTCATACAACCCGCCCTGGCCGTCGATTAGAAGGAGATCGGCCCCCATACCTGCTTGAGAAAGCGCGGCCAATATCTCATACGGCTTGAGCATACGACGATCGAGAACGCGGGTGTAGCGGCGTGAAATGCGGTGGAAGATCGACGCCTGCTGAAAAGCCTGCCCTGTCACACAACACGAGAGGCTGACTCCTCGTTTACGCAGTGCAACAGCTAGCCCGGTTGCGAGCAGAGATTTCCCTACCCCTGAGAAGGTGCCGCCGATAAATAGACGTGGAGTACTCAAGATCGTCATGGTCAGTGCTATGCGTAGCCTCACCAGGAAGTCGGCACTTCGTAGAGAATGCTAAACTGACTTTAGGAGGCACTTCCCAACCAATGTCTCATCGGCCGCCTGCCTCTCGTGCAAGCCACCGCCGCTACAGAGGAAAAAACGAGACTCAGAAAGTGTGGACAATCCCTAAATAGGCTTTACATAGAAATAAATGCGCTTCAGAAAATCGAGTGGGTGGTGTGGCCCAGCCCTTGAGCGGGGTTATGCAAACAAGAATGGGGGAATACAAAGAGAGCGGGAGCGCAGCGAGGGTGAGGAGCATAGAAAACCCGGCATGATCCCCCCTCGCTGACCTCTCTGTGCTCTTTGTTCACTTAGGTGCTTGAGCCAGCGTTACAGTCTCGAAAAAGCTGCTGCACCCGCTAATGGACCAAACCCAAGAGAGCGTCTATTTGCGCTTGAGCACGACGAGTTCACCGGCCGACTCAGGCGCAACCGGGGAAGCACCTTTGATGAGCCCGGAACTCTTCACATAGCGCTCAACTACGGTCCCTTCGAGGGACCAGTACTCATCGAAACCGTTGTTGAGTACGCCTGCAAGCTGCTCGCGGTATGAAACCGCCTTGGAGCCGATACGGCCATTACCAACGCGCACAACAGCTCGGCCGCCTCGCTGGACGAGCCGTGCCGTTTCGAACATGACTTCGTTGATGTAGCCCTGCCATTCATCCACGCTGGAGAATGGGACCTTACCGGCGGGCAGCTCGAGCCCCAACCACCATGCTCGCAACCAGGATCGAAGCCCGTGCTCTACGACTCCGGGCTGCTCAGGACAGATCAAGGCAAGATTGATCTTTCCTGTTGAAACACTAGAGATATTTCGAGCGTCGGCGCATACGACTCGCGTAGTGTCACGCTCCTTCAACAGCACCGACGGAACTCCGTCTCTTAAAAGCCCCGCGGCTTTCTTGATAACACGAGCGCTTAAGGCTCGATAGGACGGCACCTCACCTCGCTTGCGATTCAACGAGGCTTGAGCTTCAGGAGACAGCGCTGCCTGTGGCGACGTGTACACCGAAAGGTGCCCAACTGTGTGCCCGTGGATGATACTCGCCACGACGAATTGAATGAATCGATCGACATGGTCAGCAGAACCTTTGAGCGAACTCTTGAGATTTATCAGCTCACAATACGTGTCTACATCGAAGAAAAGTGGAAAAGGTGTCTGAAATCCCCGAATATCAACAGGGCGTTTGAAGTTGACGAATTGCAGCCGGAGCGCTACCTCAGCGATATCTGCCGGACTCAAGCGAGCCTGAGCTAAACGAACCAGAGAGTGCTCGTGCGCACATCCGATGAACTCTCGCCCCGCCATGAGACATTCCAAGCCGACATCTCCGGCACCGCAATATGGATCGAGCACCACGTCATTCTTACGCGAAAATCTCTCGAGGATGTATCTCACGGTCTGAGGCTGCCACGGCGAGAGGTAGGTAAACGCCGAGTGGAGGGAGTGGACCGACCGCGCAGAGGACTCGAGCTCTACATCGACCTCCTCAACAAACGGCTGTGGTTGTACAAGTTTCAAAACTGCTGACATCTCTCTTTCCCTATCGCAAACGACTTCCGCTTGACTAAAAACTATCGAGAACCCCTTCAACCACCTCTATAGAGGTAACGTTGTGGCGAGAACTCTAGGGCACCTGCAGAAACCTTTCTCTCTTCCCTTGCAGCTGCCTTTCCCCAACGTCTTGGCTTATTCGGGCCAAAAAACTTTGGGGCACAGGGGGAGTATAGGGAGTGGGAGAAACTGACACCACGAGCATAGTTGCAAACGAAGTTACTAGTACAAGGATCTTAAATTTTATAAGCACCTGATTTTTCAGTTGTTATGCATCCAAAAGGAGGGCTGGAAACCCTTTCGATTTTTTTTCAACCGCTGTCGCAAAGGTCGCAATGAGCCCACCGCAAGGTGCGTCACATGAACGGTCTACTACCGCCGAAAACAGCTAAGGCCCTGGAATATATGGAAATTGTGGTTTAAACACTATTCGGTCGGCCAAGCTCGCCTGGCAGGGGAGGTCTTATTCTCTTCGGTGCGTTGTGAACTTGTGCGTGAGAGCGAGCTTATTCTCCTCCCACCACCTCCAAATTCTTTCGAGCAATCTCAAGCTCTGGGTTTAACCTCGCGGCAACTAAGAACTCCTTGCGAGCTTCACTACGCTTTCCCATGCGCTGCAGGAGTACTCCGAGATTGTTGTGCGCGTATGCATTGGAACCATCCAGAGAGAGCGACTGTCTGAGACTCTGCTCGGCCTCGGTCATCTTACCCAATTCGAGCTGGGCTCTACCAAGCGCGCTCCATGCGCGAGCATTCTTCGGGTCGAGGGTGGTTGCTTTTCCAAGGATCTCGATCGCCTCTTGATGTTGAAAATTCCCGATGCACAAAAGTCCCAAGTTGACGTGCGCTGTTACGTTAGTTGGGGCGAGTGCTACTACCCTACGCAGCGATATCTCGGCGCGGGCCGGGTCTCCCAGTTTGTCGAACACCTCAGCTAATGCCAAATGCAGTCGAAGTTCATCCGGCCTGATCTCGGCCGCATGTTGCAACGCGCGGCGCGCATCTTCGAAATTGCCCAATCGCAGCTCTATCATTCCACGATAAAACACGGAGTCGAAGTGCTTGGGATTTATCTCGCTTGCTGTCTTGTAGGCGGCTGCCGCAGGTTCCAAACGGTTGAGCTTTTCGTTGAGTACCCCGAGATTGAAGAAGGTGACGAAATTTGCAGGTTCGTAGGTCGAAGCTTTGGATAAAATATCGACTGCATCGGTCAAGCGCTGCTGCTTCTCGAGTATAACTGCGACACCCTGGAGCGCTGCAACGTTTCGTGCGTTCTGCTCGACTACCCGATCGTACTGCTCGCGCGCCGCCGAGAGTTCACCCTTTTGAACGAGGACACCCGCCAAGCCGACTCTAAAAGTTTCTTCGTCTTTCAGTTCGAGAGCGCTTCGCAGCTCTTTCTCCGCTTCTTGCAACTGCCCCCGCTTCTGGAGCGCCAGCCCGAGATTGAAGTGCCCCTCCGCCATCTTGGGACAAAGATCGATAGCTTCACGATAGGTAGCGATCTCAGCATCCGATCCGTCGCCGAGATTTACCCCTTTTTTAACCAATCCCGCCGCTTTTACGCACCCCTGTTCGGCTCGTACCTCATTGAACGTCACCGGCAAGAGAGCCGTCGCTGCAGCAATGAGCGCCATTCGGACGCTTCTGAAAAGAGTACTGGCTATATATTTTGAATACGTCACCGATCGCGTCTTCCCTTATTCCTATCGACCCGCAGGGAGCTCACTCCACCCCACTATCCGAATTCTACGAGAGGTGTAACACAATACCTCACCTCTCTCTACGTTTTAGTACACGTAGCTTCACCGAACCGTTTGCCGGCCCACGCATGAGAACTACTCAAGGGAAGTGGGCTTCCCAAGACGAGCCTCCCATTCTCAGCTGGCCAGCATCACCTTACGCAAAGCAGAGATGACGTCCCTCATACGCTCCTCGGGAATTACGGCAGCGAACCTCACGAATGCATCGAATTCCGGGCCGAATACGACCCCTGGGGTGACGAGGATCCCGGCATCGCGTAGCAACCGCTCGGCCACCTTCACGGAAGCCGGTTCTTTGGAATCACCTGACGTCGGAGTAAGATAGGGCGGATAGCGACACCATAAGCTCGCTCCGGCCTGGGGCTCGACAACCTCCCATCCTAAACTTTTGAGGCCGCTCGAAAGAATTCGCAGCCGTCGCTCATACGCGATCGCCGTAGGTCGAACGAGATCATCGGAGGCTGTTAATGCTGCTGCCGCCGCGTACTGCAGCGGCAGGAAGAGTCCATAATCCGAGTGTGACTTGAGGCGCGAAACGCTCTTGACCACCTCATGGTTCCCAAGTATCGCACCGACTCGCCACCCAGGAACGTTGTACGCCTTAGAGAGTGAGTATACCTCGACACATCGAGCCCCACTCTCTCGAGCGGTGAGAGCGCTCGCGGCCGGTTGCCCCGAAAAGCACATCTCTCCATACACAAAGTCATTTACAATCGTCACGTCTAAGCGTCGGCAGACCTCTCCGATAGCCCGCCACCAATCAGTACCTACAACTGCTCCCGTGGGATTAGCCGGCAGATTGAGCACAAGAGCCTTCGGCTTGCAGCTCTGAAAGAGATTCTCCAGAGCGGATACCGCCACTTTCGGCTCCAAAGGATACACCCATGGCACGTAGTGCCCGCCCACGAGCGAGACAGCCGATATATGGGCGGGATAGGAAGGAGCCCCGACGACAACACTGTCACCCGACTGAATCAATGAGCGTAAAGTCTGAAACGTAGCATCCTTGCTACCCAAGCAAACGCACACCTCAGTTTCGGGGTCCAGTTCCACACCGAAGCGCTTGGCATACTTCGAAGAAAACGCCTCCCGCAAACGACGAACCCCGCGCGAAACAGCATAGCGGTGGTGGGCCGGCTTTGTGACCGACTCCAGAAGGCGATCGAGCACCGCTCGAGGGGGTGTGAGGTCGGGATTGACCATCGACAGGTCGACAACCGGACGACCATCGAGAAGCAGCGCGTGTTGAAGAGCCTTGAGCGGCTGCAGATGATCGTGTCCGAGGAGTTGCTCGAGCGGCTGCTCTCCTCCCTCGGATCCTCGATCTTCTTTCTCTGTGACAGTCGAAAAGGGGATAGCGCTCGATGTAACTGACATAGTCTCTAGCAGCGACTCAGGATACGAATCTCTTATTTGGCGTCTTATTGGCGCTCGCGCGGCGCAACGAGATTGAAGAGGTACACAGCCGGGCCCGCCTTCCCTTTCACTTTAATTTTATCAGCGAGCATAGCGAGCTGGGGGTTCAGGTCACCGGAACGAACGGCCATAAGGTTCTGCTCGGTTAGCGACACGATGCAGTCGACCTTGGATGCATCTGCCGGATCCCCTTGCGCCAGCTGAATCGGACCTTCTACTAAAGAAACCTTAGGCTCCTCACCCCGCCAATCGAAGAGGAACTTCTCCCCGATATTCGTCAGCTCTATCACCAGGGTGCCCATGAGGTAGGGTCGTAGTCTCGCCTTAGCACGGGAGGCCCGCACCGGAAGTTCCTCACACACCACATCCCGACCGTTTTGGATCGGCTTTCTAACGAGAGGAGCTTGCTCGACCTCTTCGTCCTCGTCCGCTTCGTCCAATTCATCGTCACCGGCTCGGTCTTGAGATTCCGTACCACCGGATGACGCAGGTTGGTTGGTCCAAGTTTCGTCTTCCTCTTCACGCTCGATGTCTATTGTGGGCACGGCTATCGGCTCGACCGGTGTAGACGCTACGGCACTATCATCCTGCGCTGCGCCACTACCATCCCGCGCTGCCGCGCTATCAATCTGCGGAGTGTTTGCATCGAGTTGATCTGGGTCTTTATGATCCGACATGTAAGCCTCCTGAAGCACATCCTACCGAGCGAAAGGTCCCCTTTTTGACCGTTTCACAGGCCATCGTCTTCTCAGCAGTACTGGCTCCCTAGTTTAGCCAAGATACGGTAAAGAAGTACATGGGGGGAATTGAAAAATCACTCGCGCAGGGTTTAGATGTCCCGGCGGTCGAGCCAACTACCCCTTCTCTCGTTTCGCGACTCGCCCTATAAAAGGGACATGACATCTTCTAAGACAGTCGTCGCCCTTACCGGTGGTATCGGCTCAGGCAAATCACAAGTAGCGCGCCTCTTCGCAGAGTGGGGGGCGGAGGTCGTTGACGCCGATGAACTAGCTCGCGTGGTGGTCGAACCTGGATCGTTGGGACTAGCCAAGACCGCTGAAGCGTTTGGTAGCGAGGTGCTCAACGCCAATGGCACCCTCAACCGCTCGAAACTCGCGAGCGTAATCTTCTCAGACGAGGTAAAGCGTAAAAGGCTCGAAGAGATTTTGCATCCACTCATACGCCAAACGTGGCTCTCACGTTTGGAAACTTTCAAGGCCTCATCACCGGCAGCCATTATCGTCTATACTCTACCGCTTTTCTTCGAATCCACCTTCGAATATCCAGAGATAGACTGCGTTGTGCATGTGAGCGCTCCAGAAGAGCTCCGTGTAAAAAGAGTAACCGCACGTGACGGCTGCTCTGACGAGTCCGTTCGGGCTCGTATGAGGGCGCAGCTTTCAGACGAAGAAAAAAACTCACGATCCGACTTCATCATCGCAAACGACGGCTCTATGGACGATCTGGTCCGCCGATCTCGGGATGTCTTCGAATCACTTGTACGAGGCAAGTGTTAGCTACGTCAGTCGGGTTATCAACGCCAGAACAACACAGACAAAAACCACCCGCACGAACGTAACACCCTTCTTCAGCGCGAAATTGACGACCTTGGCGCTCGCCGACGCGTGTAAGAAATCGAACCCCACGAACACGACGGCTATTGTACCCGGTGACCAGGCTGAGCTTTCGCAGCGGTTTATCGGCTGTACTACTGAGGCGACGTAAGTACTACAAGGAGAATTGCGGGCCACACTCCACGACAACAGACTCCAATACCGCATCGAGTGCATGAATCGCCCCTGGAATGTCCCACTTCGACCTGTCCCGCGGACCTACCATGTCCGAGATCGCTCGAACTGAGACGAAAGGAACCCCAGCCACCAAAGCCGAATAGAAGAGTCCCGCGCCTTCCATATTCACAACGTGAGGGTCAAAGCGCTCTGAGACCCACCTAATACTACGCTCTTCACTCAAGACCCGATTAACCGTAACTGAGCGGGCCGGGAAGAGCGTCGCTAGAGCCTCTATCTTCACATCGGGCGCCCGCAACTCGCCGTCACGGAACGGGAACTG
>JBILFA010000028.1:0-32181 GCA_044351795.1 Bdellovibrionota bacterium
GGGATGGCGTCCGTCTTAGGCTGAGACGTTCACCTGTTCACCTGTGCCGTACAGCTCCCGCGGAGCAGCCTCGGCGTTTGCGTCAACGGCAGAGGCTTGTTGCTCCTCGTTTTGCTTCTGCTCGGTCTGTTTTGCATTTACCTGTAGATCCGATGTGGCTGGAGCCATGGGAGCTCCCCCGACAGGTCCTATTCCTGGATCACTCATACAACCTCCTATCTGTCGTAGATTATGGGGTCAGCAAGTAATCAAGCTCCTGCGCCCCTTTGTCACAGGGAAGGTCGACAAGAGGAAGGGATTCTTGATGAACTGAAGCTCAATAACTGATGCCTGGTGGTCGCGATGAGGTGTGTTCCCTCGAGCGGTCAAAGAAGAGTGCATTATAGCAGCAGCTTGCAGCGATGTAGGGGTAGATGTCGCTGAAGTTGGAGTCAGCCAACTTGTTTCACAAGACTCGTGCCTGTAATCACGTTGTGGTTCGTGGAGGGTGACCGCGAAAAATTGCGAGTTAGAACTACAGAACTGCAGTTCTTCCCAAAAAATCCAGGAGTAGATCTCCAGTTTGACGACTGGTATTTGCGGGTAGATCTCCAGGCGGCGGGAGACTAACCAGCTAAAATGACTGGATAGTTTCGATGGGGTGTTCTAGTAGATGTGCGGGTGTTTTTTGGGATCTTCAGGTGGGGATAGGATGATCTGCAGAACTGTAGATCACACTGGCATCCCCAGCAGTCATCCGGACATTTTTTGAACCACAAAGCAGCGAAGGACGCAAAGGAGCGGCAGGTTGTAATGCGAACGATCCGGCCCGCGCATTCTTCTGCCGTTCCGTAAGAAGTCTCGCCCCTAGGGTCGTGTGCGCTTGAAGGATGGCATCAGTAATCGCCTCGGATGCTTCATTCTGAGTCAGACGTCTGCGTCCTTTGCGTCCTTTGTGGTGGACCATTTGCTAGGATGTCGATGGACTTGGCAGTTAACGGAACCGGTTGCTTGGTCACTCTCTTGCTGTTTAAGCTGTGAGGATAACAAGAACGCCCAGGTGGAGTCTCGGACGCTGGCGCGCCGTGACCACCTGGCAAAGACGTTATGTAGGACTCGCCTATGGATACTATCTCATTTCGGGAAGCTCGGCTCGACGACGTTCCAGAGCTGATGAGACTGATCGGCCAGTCGGATATGTCGCCCGACAATTCGCTGACCCTCGAACGAGCGTCGGATCTCGTTGCAGGGATCGCCGAGACAGGCTGCCACAAGATCTTTGTCGCAGAGCTGGACGGGGCGATCATCGGAACATTTGTATTGCTCGCCGTGCAAAGTCTGACGCACAACGGCGGTCGCTCATGCGTGATCGAGGACGTGGTGATACAGAAGGACCTCCAAGGGCAAGGGCTTGGTAGGTACATGATGAACCACGCCGTGGATTCGGCCCGCGCTCTCGGATGTTCCAAGATGGTGCTTTCGAGCGGGAAGGCTCGCACCAAGGCCCATACGTTTTATGAGGGGCTAGGATTCGAGAAGGATGGGTACCGCTTCGCTCTCAATCTGACAGAGGAGATTCAGTGAGGCGAGCGGAGGAAAGGCCGCGGGCATTTTTGGTAGTTCGAAAGAACGGAGTGGCCTTTCCCCGCTCCTTTTGTCGTTCTCCGCTTCAATAAGGTATGCGTATGCCAGCTGTGCCGACTTTTGAGACCAAACGTCTGATACTTCGAGAGCTTATCGGAACGGATGCGCCGGCTTATCAGCGGTACTTTGTGAATTACGAAGTTATTCGTCACCTTGCAGCCTCGGTTCCCTGGCCGTATCCCGACGACGGGGTTGCCGATTACATTCGGTCTGACATTCTACCGGAGCAGGGGAGAGAGCGGTGGGTCTGGGCGATTACACGTAAGGAAGATCCTAGCGAACTGATCGGGGCGATCGAGCTGATGAAAAAAGCGACTCCGACCAACCGCGGGTTCTGGCTTGGCCGGCCGTTTTGGAGACGTGGATACATGACGGAGGCAGTCAAACCAGTTACGGAATATGCTTTCACGGAACTCGGGTTCGAGAAATTAATCTTTGGGAACGCAGTCGATAATCGACGTTCCGCTCGAATTAAAGAAAAAAGCGGGGCCCGATTGGTTAGGCGAGAGGCGGCTACCTACGTTGATCCGTCTCTGACCGAGCGTGAGATATATGAGTTAACAAAGGATGAATGGTTGAAGTTCTCGAGTGTGGTCGATGGAGAAGAAATCAGGGGAGCGGATCGCTGATGCGCCCCGGAGCAATTTCAGGAACGGTTAGGGTCGCTATAAGTTATGTTCTCTTTGTGCGCGAAGACTGATGCTTGAACTGACGAGCAAACCGATACACACCACGAGAGCGGCTTTTGATGAAGAGTTGAAGAGGGCTGGAATTACTCTGTCACCGTTTCCTTTTGAAAGAACGTTCGGCTCCTTTGCCGATGATCCCTCTGTAATTCTGTACCGCTGCATCGAGGGGGATTTTAATCATCGATACGATAACAAGGATTGGTCGCTAAATCCCCAGCACGCTCTAGAGTATTCTCAATCAGTTCAGGGATCAACGAATACCCTCTTAATGATACAGCTCGCTAAAGTAGAGCTGTGCCGGAACGTGAATTTTTATTCGAGGCAAGGGGACAAAATCGGCCTCGCGCAGAGCCCTGATCCACGGAGGATAGCAAAGACTTCACTCACGGGAGAAGGCTCATTTCTAAGTGCCGGTTGGCTCCGGTGTATGCGCAAGGTTATACGCTTCGGCGTAAACCCTGATGATTCGATGGATAGACGTTTCTCGAGTGACTTTAAACCGGAAGAATTGAAATGTAAGGCTGTACTGCATGAATGGCAAATGGCGGTGAGTATGGCGCATGGGAGTGATCGTCTGATAGTGCTCTCCACTGACGTTAGAAATGACTACAATGATCGCCGCGGAGAGTTTCCTGAGCTTTAGTAGCGAGAGTCAGATAGCACACTAATGAAACGCACGAATAATCTAATGTTATGTCTCAAACGAGCTCGTAGCAGGGCATCTTATTCCTCTTCTTAATCCTTCTCCTCCTCATAATCCTGCACAGGTTTCGTGTTCATCCTCCTTGAAAACTGCCAGCGCGAAACGAAAAGAACGCCCGCTTTGAACGGGGCCTGTCTTCCATGGCTCGCGGCTCGAACTTCGGAATGCGCTGACATCTGCGACAGTATCGGTATCGTCGATATGCTCACCGAAATAGCCGGACGAGAATGAGGAAACCGGTGCAGGTACAGGATGATGATAAGGAGGAGGATGAAGAATAGGGCGAGGACTTGCTACCGCTGGAACGGGAGCTTGGGCTTAGAATTTTGCACCTGCGAGGAGTAGTTCGCGGGCAAGAGATTGCTGATACGTTACGACTCTCGCCCGTAACGCAAGCGATCATTCCCTCTCAGTGCCGCCTGTGGAATCCGGAGCTGTAGAGATCTTCCTGCGATCGTAGGAGTGGGAGAAGAGATAGCTGCTTAGAAGAAAGTCTGCTGTGGCTCTATTGCAGGCCACAGGTATCTCATACAGCGCAGCGATGCGGAGCAGGGCTTTTACATCCGGGTCGTGCGGCTGCGCTGCCAAGGGATCCCAGAAGAAGATCAGGACGTCGAGCTTCTCGTCGACGATCATGGCACCGATCTGTTGATCTCCTCCCAGCGGACCTGAGACGCATTTGGTAACCGGATACGAAAGCTCCTTCTCTACAAGGCCGCCGGTTGTACCGGTAGCTATCAGCGTGTGCTGTATCAAGCGCTCCCGATTGGCGCGTGCCCATGCGCATATTTCAGGCTTTTTACTGTCGTGAGCTACAAGCGCTATGCGCTTTCGTTCGGGGAGCGGGGAGAGTGGGTGATCAAAGGTGATAGTCTTCACGTGGTTGATCTACACGTAAAGGAGACCTCGAAACAACATTAATCGCAGGTGAGGTTCTCTTTGACTGCGACCATCGCTGTAACGACAGCGAGTTCAGATCTCAAGACAGAGCTCCCAAGCGAGGCTCGCACGAAGCCGCTCTCCACCAAGAGATTCTCCTCTTCGGAGGTTAGATCTCCCTCTGGGCCGATCGCGATGTGAACAGAGGAATAGTCGTGGCCTGTGGAAAGCACTGCGCGAATCGAGGCTGCTCCCTCGGACAAGGAGCACACCACTTTACACGGCTCGATATCACCGATTTCTTTAGTCGCAGCGAGGGCGAGTGAGAGGGAGGTCGTTACCGTTATTTTTGGAGGCTTCGCTTGCCTACTTTGCTGGGCGGCAGAGAGCGCGATCTTGTTCAGCCGTGACTCTTTGGCGCGGGCGTCGTTAGAGTCATGCAACTTCACCACACTCCTGGCAGCTTGCCAAAAAATGATTTGAGCGCCCCCTAACTCTGTGGCCCAGTCACATATGAGATCGTTTTTAGGCCCTTTGCACAGTGCGCACAGCAGCACTATGGGAGGGCTTTTCGAAGTGACCGGCTCGAGGTCGTTGATGATTCGGACGTTCACGCCTGTGGAGAGAGAATCGATTACTCCCTTGTATACTTTTCCCGTCGAGGGATCTGCGAGCTCTATCGCATCGGCTTGCCTTAGGCGAAGGACATCTTTGATGTGGTGAGATGAGTCGGTAGGAAGGGCTATGGCGGCGCCTGGTGCACAGCTCGCGTGTTCATCGAGGCCGGAAACGAATATTCGGGGTCCTCGTTGCTCACGTGTCACGGGTCACCAGACGCTCGCGGTATCGGGACTACTTCTTGCGAAGCCCCATCTTATCCAGGCGCGATGCTAGGTAGGCGCACTTGTCGTAGCCTACAATACGCTCGCCGCTTTCGAAGACGAAGGTTGGCGTATCAAACACTCCAAGCTTGCGTCCACGCTTGTAGATACCCTTGACTCGCTCACGGGTATCGGAAGAGGAAACCTTGCTGAGGAAGTCACCGAGATCAATGTCGAGGTCGTCACACAGCTCGTTCATGAAGCTGTCGTCGTTGGGGTTCTCACCGAGTCCCCACCACTTGTTGAACACCTTGATGTTGTACTCCATCAGCACTCCGAAATCGTTAGCGATCAGAGCGCCACGGGTAATCCGTCCCGGATCATATTCAGCTTCAGGCCAGTTCTCCGGGTATACCAAGGCAAGTCCTCGCTCATCGGCGAGACGCTTGGTGTCCTCGAACAGGTAGGAGAGCTTGTCTGGCAGGATTCCGGTCTGTGGAACGGGCTGCCCCGAGGCCTTAGCCGAGAATGGCTGCCACAGGAGCTCTACATTGTACTTATCTTGGATGTCGTAAATCGCATCCATAGCCAGATACGAGTAGGGGCTCTGAAACGAATAGAAGACCTCAACATTCACCGTCATATGCTCACTTCACTATAGAAATACCTGTCCAAGCCGTCTAGCGCAGATCTCGATACGCCACGATTGCAAGTCACAGAGCGGAGAAAACGAATCGTGTGACTGTAGGTCTGGCTGTATGTGCGATGCGCAGGGGCTTCGACTATATGGTTTACAACTCACAGAGCAGCTTGTCGTCGTGCGCTTTCAAGAGGGGGATTGAGCACCAACAACGCGATGCACACCCCTTCAAGGCGCATCGGCACGTCTGGCTGCCCTAGGTGTGGTATAAACCAACGAAAGAGTCTGAAAGGTAGTCGGAATCGGACCTGTTTGCAAGGATAAGTTGAGATATCTTTGGCCGGATACGCCGATTTCGAGTCCTATAGGCTGAATCCAAGAAGCCAAACAGTAGGGTAGATTTTTTCCTTCTTCGGATCAAGGTTGTGCCTGGTAACTTACTGGTTTTCTTTGATATGCTCTCCCGATGAGAAGCGAGCATCTGAGTCGCACGTGGGTGGGAGTTTGAGGTATTGATGTCTGAAGGGATCAATCGACTGGTTAGCGGGAGCGGTAGTACGTCGCGTCCTCTGCTTTGTTTGGAGATAAATCCGCCGCGAGGAACGGATGTCGAAGGGGTTTTGGCCCGTTGTGCGGCGCTGAAGGGGATCGATTTCGTCAACATTACTGATTCGGCTCTGGCTAAGATGCGTTTGTCGGCGCTTACCTTTGCGGCCATTTTCAAGCAGCGGATTGGTATCGAGCCGTTGGTAAACGTGTCCTGTCGAGACCGGAACATAATCGCACTGCAATCTGAGCTGCTGGGCGCATGGGCCATGGGTGTACGCTCGGTAATAGCTCTAACCGGCGATGCGGTGACGGTTGGAGACCTCCCTGACGCCAAAGGAGTTTTCGAGGTGAACTCTATCGGCCTGCTCAATATTTTGGCCACTCTCAACGGCGGCAAGGATCTGGCTGGAGTGGAGCTCAAAGGCAGACCTGAATTCGTATCGGGGGTAGTGGTAAATCCCAATGCCCGCAATCGCGACGCAGAGATTAAGCGACTGACAAGGAAACGAGATGCGGGGGCAACGTATGCTTTGAGTCAGCCTGTGTTCGACCGCGAGCAGGCCCGGGGCTTCTTCGAAGCAGCGGCTGCTGTGGGGATCGATCTATTTATTGGGCTTATGCCGTTCAAATCGGCGAGGTCCTTCGAAGGCATAACCAAGGTGCCGGGAATTAAGGTAGGTGACGAGTTAGTGCAGAAGGTCAATGGGTTGTCGGATGCTGAGGTATCCGAATTCTCACTTTCAGTAGCACTTGAGGTCGCTGATGCGGCTCGTCCATTCGTTCGAGGATTCCATGTCGTTAGTGGCGGAGCACCACTACTTGCTCTTACCCTATGTGAGCGATTAGTCTCTTGGATTGAAAAGTAGGATTAGGTAGGTACCGCATATGAAACGCCGTGAAGAGATGTCCTTCCTGGAGAGGATATACGTCGTCGAGATCGCCAAAGGCTTGCGGATAACGTACGGTAAGTTGCTGAGAAACCTGTGGCTTCACACCTTGCATGCTATCGGAAGGAAAACCGATGTTGCGGCCGGTGTCGCTATTCAGTACCCGAATGTTCGTCGCTCGTATCCGGCACGGTATCGTGGGCGTCACCGCTTAACCCTCAAGCCGAACGGCGATATAAAATGTACGGCCTGTTTTCTCTGCGCGACAGCCTGTCCGGCACGTTGTATATACATCGAGGCCTGTGAGCACGACGATCCTCATGTCGAGAAGTTCCCGGCCCGTTACGAGATCGATACATTGCTCTGCATCTACTGCGGGTACTGTGTGGAAGCGTGTCCGGTTGATGCCATACGGATGGACACCGGGATACATCCTGAGGTGTATCCGGCAGACCCGCGACTCTTCATAGAGGACAAAGAACTTTTAATGGATCGTTCGCGCGTACTGGAAGATCTGGGTCCACAAACGCTGTACGAGATGCATATGCAGAAGATGCAAGATTTAGAGAAGGTCGTTCTGTAGAGGGCGCGCTGCATGTATGAGCGGTCGTTTTTTTTGCGCTCTATTCATTCTGTAATCGCGGCGTCCTTGTTCGTGGTGTGTACGGGGGGCTTCTGTACCTCGTCCAACGCGCAGGTTCCGCAACCGTCAGTTCCAGAGGGAGTAGGGCCGCTCCCCGATTTTCACAAGGGAGCGAAGTCGGGCGTATTCGTTACGCGTGAGCACGTCGACAAATATCGCCCTGTCTTTCCGCGAGAGCTATCGGAGCTCATTGCTCGAAATGAAATGGCTTGCGAGGTGGCGCTCAATCCGCAGCGCCCTGAGTTGTTTGAGCGTGTAGGTAGGAATGAAGCTACTCCGCCGTCGATCGCGGCCGACGGAGGATTGTTGTCTGTGCCTCAGAAGGTCGTAGCTCCTATCTTTCCTATCAGTGCTGAGGCTACGACGGAGGGCGACCGACAGAGGCAGGCTTATGAGGTACTGTGGAACGTGCACAGTACGCTATGGGCTATGCGCTCAAGTGCGCACAGCTTAATGCTGACCGTCTTCAAAGATCCTCGGAGTGAGGGGAGTAAGGTCGAGTTACTCCTGGAGCGCGTATATCCGCAAAGTTTAGGTGTTAAACCGGGCGGGCTCGAGCCTCTGTTTCGCGAAAAGATATCAGCGACTACCCCGCATGTTCTCTCGCCGCTCAAGTGGCTCACTTTGAGGTTTGTAGGGGATGTCGAGGATTACCTTTGGGTGTCCTCACCTATCACTACAAAAACAAGGCAGCTAACGGGCAGCAACCGCTCGGATCCCCTCTTTACGGGGGCCTTTACGCCTGACGACCTCTTTGTGTGGTCGGGAAAAGTCGAGTATGTCGAGCCGACCTCTCTCTCCTTAGTTCCCATGCTGGTACCTGTTCTCGAAGTTCCCATGGGTGATGCTCCGGTTAAGAGCGGTTCGTGCGAGAAGGTCGACTATGGAGGAGCTCCGCTTCTCCTTAATGCACAGACTCATCGATTCCAAAATGGGCCTGCGTGGGTCCCGACAAATGTGCGCTTCGTGTTGCGCTCAGTCTGGAAGATTGAGCTGACAGCCAAGGATCCTTTCTCCCTCGATGCGCGACAGATTCTGTACGTCGACGCCGTCACCTCTCAGCCTATCTACCGTTCCGTGTGGGGGCATGATGGGCGCTTGCGTCGTTTTGTGCTGGGAGTGTTGGGCAGTACTATGGGAAGTGGAAGCTATCGACCCGCATGGGCTGGTGAGATCCTGTTCTCCCCGACGGATGGCGGACACTCGGTGCTCGTTCCGACTGCAGCAGAGACGTGTGATGCATTTGTTGCCGGGCGCAGCCTCAATGAATTTGATCCTTCTAAGATAGCGCCTCGTACGGGTGATACCGATAAAGACAAAGAGAAGAGTGATAATCCCCTCCCGCGCTAGAAAGCCGAAAGCAGCTACCTGAGGAATGGGCTCAGGGCGCGCCGTGCGTGGACCGTTCGGTACACCTGGCCGCCTCTGTCGGGATCCTATGCGAGTTTCTATTTGACTCGACGCAGATGGCCTGGATTCGGTCGTGCTTCGCGCGATGCCTGAGCGCTTGCCGGATGCTGTGCCTTGCTCGGTTTCTCGTGATCGGCGTGATCTCGCAGGAGGTGAACAATCTCTTCGGGTGCAGCCTCTTTCCAGACATACTCGTCTCCGCGTAGCGAGGAAGCGCCCCAAATGCTCCTCCACGGAATGACACAAGTAATATACGTGGGTCCGAAGAGAAGCTCCGCAGAGATTTTCTCCTCATCGGTCACGAGCTCTCCCTTGAAGTAGCGACTTAGTCGGAGAGTGACCGTTTTGTTCTCGGCAAGGTGGCTTGGGATGACTACGCCGGAGAAACCGGGATTGATATGTACCAATACCTGCTCGTCATCGAGCAATCGCTCAATAGTCGTCTTTTGATCAGCTCGCGTCTCTTTACCCGTTGTCATCATGGGGTGTAGCTCCTCCGGAGTGCTGTAAACTTTTACCGCAACCGTCAACTCAATACAAAACCTGCGGATGATTTCTGAGAAGCGCCGTCATCTCTGGTCGAGCTCGCAGGCTCGACGCGTCGTTTGCATGAAGGCGACCACAGTCCGTAAGGGGTATAGATGCGGTAACGGCACTGCAGGCTTCGCTCAGGATTCCCTCACCGGAACAAATAAGGGACCACGCTGGGTTAGGACCACATAACACGGGTTTTAAACTGCTAGTTCGCTTGAGGTGGGTCAGAGGGGAAAGCTGCTGTCTTTGGAAGGAGCCTCATTCAGAAATTGCTCTTTCTCCCGAAGGGTAGTGTGCAACTACTTGATTTCAGGAGATACAAAGGCCGTTTTCCCGACTTTCTTTCAGCTCAAAGGACGGAGCAAGAAAAGGTTCAGTGGGTTCCTCCTGTTCAAGTCGCCGTAAACAAAAATTCTCCAAAGTTTTAAGACCGTTTAGCCGACATACCACTCATGGAAAGCTTGGGCGAGGGGGTCCTAATAGGGAACAAATACGAGATCATTGAGCTTCTAGGAAAAGGAGGCATGGGCGAGGTGTATCACGCTCGACACTGTATCGTGCCTGAGTTTCACGTTGCGCTCAAGGTTCTTGATCCCGCGCTCACAGCACACGTCGAAAACAAAGAACGCTTTCGAAATGAGGTCATCGCAGGATATCGGGCCAATCATCCCAACGTCGTGCAAATGTATGAGTACTTTGATCTCGGAGCGCTCCAAGCTTTCGCGATGGAGTTCGTAGAAGGAGGCACCTTACTGGAGGTTATGAGTGAGGGAGCATTACCTGTGGACGTGGCTCTCAGCTTCATGAAACAGATCGCTCTAGGTCTCGGTGCTCTTCACCGCGCCGGAACGTATCACCGAGATCTCAAGCCGGAAAACGTGTTGGTGAGTAGCGAGGGGCTCGCAAAGCTCACTGACTTTGGAATCGCCCGAGTTCGCGGTGGGGGAGTAGTCGATTGTCAGGGAATGCTGGCAGGAACGCCCAAGTACGTTTCACCGGAGTACGTAGAGAGCGGAGATAGTGATCATCGAGGAGATATCTATGCCCTGGGAGTTATCGCATACGAGATGATCGCGGGACAGCTTCCGTTTCGCTCACTCACCAATACGTCGCTACTCAAGGAGCGTCTGGAGCCTCACGGACTCGATCTCCTGCAACAGATGCCCGAGTTGCCGCACGACATCGTAACGATCGTCGAGCGTTGTCTCTCCGTTCAGGCTATTCAACGTTATCCTCAAGCAGGGGATGTCGTAGATGCCATACGAGCCGTGCAAAACGCGTATGGGCTGGCAGATACGGTTGAATGCGACCATCCCTCCAACGGTACCCGCATCGTTTGGAGTGATGTCTTGAAGGAATTCGAGTGCAGGGATGAAAAGCGCGAGTCTCCTACTGACGCGAAGATTGAAGTATGACGGGAGCGCCTATGCCTTTGAATATGTCGCACCGCTCACGCCGTAGATGTACTTCGGCTTTGCTTATCCTTGCAATGGGCTTCGGTGCTCTCCTTGCGGTGCTTGCATTGCCAGCGATTGAGCATTTCATCTGGCCGGATACCGTACAGGACAGCAGGCGCTAGAAGGGAGATATGGCGAGTTTCTTGGAGAAATTGCAGCGTCGGCGAGGAGGGGGGCGGTCGCTTCAGGCCGAAGACATCGTCGTTCGAAAGGCACATGCGTCCAAAACCTTGGGTAAGGGTCGCAAGCGGGCTCCGACAAGCATACTCCTCACGACTCGTGAGCCGTCACCTGAGGGATTGTTGGCTGAGCTGACAGGGCTTGGCAACTTGAATGATAGAGGCGATGCTCGAGCAGTGCTCGATCCCAAGACGACGGCACAACAGCAGGGGCCAAGTTGGCTGACAAGAGGGGTCGTCACCAATCCACAGCTTGATTTCCTTGTGCCCGCAGCTCGTTTGGTGTTGTACGAGCTGTTCGACGAACGGCTTTCGATTAAAGATGTTTTCGCTGCAGTCAAACGAGCAGTGGGGATCGCAGCTCACAGGCTTTCCGGGGAATACCGTTTTTCGAGTCGTGATATTCAGGAAGCGATTCGAGAGTTGAGTGGTCTGATAGCCGGTAAAGGGCCGTTACAAGTGCTCTACGAGGATCCTTTTGTAACAGACATCTTTATCGATGCTTATGATAAAATAAGGTGTAGGAGGCTTGGGCAAGCTCTCGACACGCCTTTTACGTTCCGAACTCCGCGCGAATACGAAGCATTCTACACATCGATGCTTCAATCGGTCGAGCGCGCGCTTTCGGTGAGTTGCCCGATAGTCGATTGCGTACTCAACGACGAATGGCGCAGTCGCATAAACGCTGTCCATAGTTCGTTGAGAGAGAACGGCCAACCCTCGCTGGTGATACGGGTGCCGAGACTACGCTCTGCGACTCTGTACGATTTGCTCCGTTCTCAGACTTTGCCCGCTCAGATAGCAGCGTGGTTATCGGAGGTTGTCAGCTTCGGTGAGACGAACATTCTGGTCATAGGACCCACTGGCTCTGGAAAGACCACCATGGCTGCCGGGCTCGTAAGTTGCGTAGGCTCCGATGAGCGAGTGTGCACAATCGAGGATGTCCCCGAGATATTTGCTTCGACCTGCCTCATCGAAAAGTTGGTCACTCGTGCTCCGGATGCGAGAGGAAATGGAGCTGTGACGAGTGATATGCTGCTTAGAGCGGCCTTGCATCGAGCGCCTCACCGCTTGGTTATAGGAGAGGTAAGAGGGCATGAGGGAGAACTGTTTCTCGAAGCATTGGAGACCGGTCATGCAGGATCATTTGCGACCATGCATGCCGACAACCCTTATGAGGGGTTGTGGCGCTTACTTGATGTAGTTTCGGCCACAGAGCATGCACCCGTTGATGTCATAAGGAGACGTATCTCCCGAGTGATAAGCCTCGTAATTGTAATGAACCTCGTCGAAGGCAGGCCGTGTGTCGTTGATATTTCAGAGGTAAAAAGGGAGCCGGCCGGAGATTTCGAGTTTATACAGATAGCCAAGTATGAGGGCGAGACCAAAGGGAAGCGCTTCTGGCGAAAAATGACCGGTGATTCGCCGCTCCTCCGTTTCATGTCCGAGCGCGGTGTGGAATTGATGCCTGGTGTTACTTTACGTCCTGTAGAGTCCCATCAGACACGTCAGCCGGAAGAGGTTACATGAAGGAACTCGCATTCACTCAGAAGCTGCGAGGGTCGTTTCTCGAAGCACCTGAACTGGAGACTTCACAGAGATTCTCCGGCACGGGGCTTTCGTCACTGTCTCCATTCGAACAGCAGCTCGTGAGGGCCGAAATTTCGTTATCGTCGACCGTGTACATCAGTCTCTGCATTATGCTTGGCTTTGCGCTCTTTACAGGAGGCATGTACGTAGGGCCGTTTTTTGCAGTCTTCATCGGACTTACGATGAGCTATGAACTCCTTTTCGCGTTGCCGAGAGAACGTGCGTTCCGTCGCGCTCAGCGAGCCGCTCGACAGTTGCCTCTTCTTCTAGAAACTTTGGGGCACCAAGTTCAGTCCGGATTTTCATTCGAAAGCTCCCTCGTCAAGAGTCATTCTCAGATACCACCCGGTGAATTGGCGGACCTGATCGGAGAACTTGTTCACAAATTGGGGAGAGGGCGGAATCTTCACGATGGTCTCGAAGAGCTGTGCAATCTTTGTCGTCTGCCGGATTTTCGCCTTTTTGCCCAAGTGGTGAAGATGTTCGGCCGCGGAG
This sequence comes from Bdellovibrionota bacterium, assembly GCA_044351795.1. Taxonomy (GTDB): domain Bacteria; phylum Bdellovibrionota_C; class UBA2361; order UBA2361; family OMII01; genus OMII01. Next base: position 13,100 of record JBILFA010000028.1, read on the forward strand.
GACTGCTTCATGGAGATGCCTTCGTCCAGCTCGCGGTCTTCCTCCGGAAATATCGAGAGAACCTTTCGCAGTTGCAGAGACGAGCGCAGGCGCAGCGGGTCTGTTTCCTTCTGTTCGCAGGATTGCTTACCACCGGCGCTGGGCTGTGTGTTTACATCGTCCCCAGCTTGTCGGCTTCGGTAAACTCTGCTGCGCTCGGGCTCGTCCGGGAACTAGGTGCATGTGCGATCGTTGCGATGCTTTTGGTTGTGATGCGAGCGACTTCCGCCTTTTCATTCGAGGGTCATGAACAGCTTTGATATAGGACTGGGATGTGCCGCCGTTGTATGCGTGTTCCTCGCGGTGAGAATGGTGCGGGATATCTCCAAGAGACAGCGCGAGCTCGGTCGTTTCTATGGTAAGCGGATTCAGTGGTGGAGCTTTGTCCTGCACGATATTCGGCGTTATGCGGCCTATCGTACTTCTATACGGACTCTCTCTAGTGTTCACGGTGCGCTGGCGGGTCGCGAGATTCAACGGCTTGAAGAGGCCGGGATAAGTGATGGCAACATGAGGTCTCGGTACTTCGTAGTACGGGAGGTTTTGCTTCTTGTCGTTTTGGTGGTCTCGGTCTACTTCTTTGCCTCCTACGGAGCACATGTGGCGGCGTACTTGATGCCCCCCCTCATGGTCCTGGCAGTCTGCGGACCGCGCTTGTGGCTCTTTGTGCGGTGGCGCAATCGGCAACAACGGCTGGACATCGAGCAGCTCTTTCTTTTGGAAATAGTGCATGTGGGGGCCTCTCAGGGGTGGGATACTATACGGATTTTGCACGAAGTGGCCGATGTACTTGGAGACGATAGAACAGGCAGCCCGATAGCTGTTGAACTGATGCGTGCTCAGTGGCGTGCGCGGATGGGAGGGACGTTCGAAGAGGGGCTACGAGCCATTCCTGCAAGAGTAAAGTACAAGGGCAACATCAAGAAGATGGAGGCTCTCGCTGACTCATTGAAAGCCGATCCGACGGGAGGACTCGAGCGTCTCGCGGCTTTGAGCAGGGAATCGTATCACGAGTATGTGATGGAGTTGGAACGGCGAGCTTCATTGGTCTCGGTGGTATTAGCCGCAGCAGCGTGTGTAATGGTGATAGGCTTCGTATGTTGTTTGCAGATACCGTTTGTGGCTTGAGCTCGTGGAAGCTCTGACGACGGAGGTTATCTATATCGTAACCACGAGGCATGGCCTCGTGGCGTGAGGGCGCTCGAGGAAGAAGGAGAGTGTAGGTGGCAAAGGTATTGATAATTGAGGATTCTCCGGCGCAAGCGGCGATCATCTCCGAAATTGTAAAAGAAGCAGGGCATGACTCCTTCGTCTGCAAAGAGTTTACCAAGGGCGTGCTTACGATGCTGCAGCCGACAAATCCGGATCTTGTATTGCTCGATCTCACGCTGCTTGGTCCCGATGGCACTCCGGTGGGCGACGGATTTCAGATCTGCAAGGAGATAAAGCGGCTCACCAAGGGTTCCGTTGCAGTAGTCGTCGTGTCGGCGAAGGAAGACGATGCATCGGCTGAGTGGGCGCTCATGCAGGGAGCGGACGCCTTCTTACAGAAGCCGTTTGCCGTTGAGGATCTCTTGGGTGTCATGAAGGAAGCTTTGGCAGCCATGGGTAAATAAAGGAGCAGATATGCAGCTGGTCGTAATCGATACCTCACCTCCCCTGCGAGCGGCTCTTCTGGGGCGTGTGCAAGAGGCATCACGCCAGGCCGGACTTCAGCGTATAGGCGTGATAGACGTTGATCCCCTGAATTTGGACGGCGTCAATTGGTCCGCCACCATCGGATGTTTCGTAGGGAGCGGGTGCGGCACGATGATCAAGGATTTGCTGACCAAGCTACAAGGGGCTCATAGCGTGTGTCCTGTGGCCATTGTGCTCGATCTTGAAACGTACGCCACTGATGCTGTAGCAATCCACAAGATCCTCGGCCGAGAGGTCGTAGCAGAAACCGACCTTACACAGATGGCCAACTTCATAGTCGATTGCGAGCGAGACGCGTCTGGTAGACCGTCGGGAGTGCGTGCGCGGCACGTCATCGGCGTTACCCAGCTCAAAGGGGGCGTCGGCACAACTTCGCTCACGGCGGCTCTGGGTGTGTGCTGGTCAATGGCAGGTAAGACAGTTGCATTGCTCGATTTTGACGATGTTTCTCCGCAGCTTACCGAGTGGGCCTGTATTCCTCACGCACAACGCGCTCTTACCGGCGAGCTTCTGAGGACAGGCGAGGTCACTGTTGATAGACTCAGAGATTTCGTTCATCCGATAGAAGGTTTCGACGGGCGTTTGGTGGCGATCGGACAGCCCCTTCAGTATTCAGAGGCCTTTCATTTTCGTGCGTACGTCATGGAAGGAGCTCCGAGCGCAAGTGAGTTCGTCTCGAGCGTACTGTCTCTGCTTTCCAGCGAATACGATATCGTTTTGATAGATCTCGGTCGGTCGTGGGGAGTTTCTACGTTCGCGGCTCTTCCGTGGTGCGAGAAGGTCCTCTTTGTCATGGATGATGACGGTATCAGTGTGCGTCGTTCGCTCGATTCTCTGACGCGGCTGAAGCAGGAGTCGGGAGACCCGGAGGAGTTCAATCTAAATAAATGGGTCGTAGCCCTGAACAAAGTGACAGGACAACGGCTATCCGAGCGCGATATCGGTGTAGCGATGGAGCAAACTGAGCTTTTTCCAAAGAGCACCCCAGTCGTTACGATTCCCTATACGGAGAAGGGCAGACAGTGGGGTGCGACAGGAACCTCGATGTATACCTTGTGCGAGGCCCGAGTGAGATCTTCCTTTGAGCGGTTGGCTGAAACTCTGGTTCCCGATTCACGAACCCGTTTACGACACGGGTTGTCTGCTGCGGGATCAACCTGGGCCCGTTTTTTGGGTCGTGGCAAAGAGGACCGTGTATAACGCTTTCGGCTTGTAGTAAATCGTCGGAACGCACTATCGTATCCTTGGTATCGTCACCGGCCTGTGGAAGTGACGGGGGTTTTGGATGGTGTCATGTCTCGCATTTCCTTTCTTGTAGTACTAATCGCTTGTTTGCTCTGCTTTCCCTGGCTCGACAGGTCCTTCTCCTCGCGTGGAGAGCCGCGCGAGGCGCTCGTGGCTCAGTCCATGCTCATGACTGGAAACTGGATCTCTCCCCTCGCGTACGATGGAGCAGTGCCGTCCAAGCCGCCATTTTGTCATTGGCTGATGTCCATCGCATCGATTCCTGGAGGGCAGGTTACAGAGGTTACCTGTCGACTCCCTTCGGCGATCGCTTTTGTGATCTTCATGTACATGTTCTTCATGTTCGTTGCCCGGCGAACGTCGACAGAGCGAGCGACGGTAGCCTCGCTGATCCTGCTTACGAGCTTTGAATGGTTAAAGTCTGCTTCCTCGTGTCGGGTGGATACGATTCTTGCCACGAGTATGGCCGGGGCGCTCATGGCGCTCTATCGGTGGGAAGAACGAGAGCGCCGAGGATTTCCTCTCATAGCAGCGCTCTTGATTGCCGTCGCGACGCTAACCAAAGGTCCGGTCGGAGTCGTTCTACCACTGGGTATCTGGGCGCTGTACAGCCTATCTCGGGATTCAGTAACAGCGAGAGGATTTTTCCGTATCTGCCGAGATGGTTTGATGATCGCACTGCCGGTCGTATGTGTAGCTTCGCTATGGTATATTGCGGGCTACTACGAACGAGGTGACGAGTTCCTTGCCAAGATTCGTTACGAAAATCTCGAGCGCTTTACGAGCACAATGGAGGACGAGCCTCACAAACACTCCGCGCTCTACCTTCTCGGCATGCTTATCCTAGGTCTTCTACCGTGGAGTTTGATGTGGATAGTTGCACTCGCCTTCCGGTGGCGTGAGTGTTTGGCGTACATTCGATCGCCGCGCCGGGCCTGGCTCGAAGCTGGAGAGCTGCAGCGCTTTTCGCTTGTGGCGGTATCGGCGATCGTTCTCTTTTTTTGTATCCCGTCGAGTAAGCGCAGCGTTTATCTCTTGCCTGCCTACCCTTTCATCGCTTTAGTCGCTGCGGCGAGTGTTCAACGGTGGTCCGGTAGTACAGAGCGAATGCTGCGCATTTTGACCAAGAGCGCCAAGGGACTCTGCGTAATTCCGGTTCTTATCGCAGTGACTCTGTGGGTGTATCCGAGCATCTTTGGCTTGCCGGATATGCGAGCGTCGATATGGGCTGCTCTGACATGCTTGAAGCTCCTGATTGTGGGAGTAGCGCTGGTAATTCTGTCGTGGCCGCTTCGTGCGCCAGCTCAAGCTGTTATGCGCACGTCGGTTGGCGCATTTGCGATGTCCTTATCGGCACTCGTCGTGAGCATCAACCTCTTCATTCTGGACGGCGTGATGTATCATATCTCGCCAAAACGATGGGTATCGTCTGCCGAGTTCGTGCAATCCGTCGAACCCACCAGGCGCGAGCGGTTTTATTCGTTTGGCTCAGAGATGTATGCGACGAGCTTCTATCTTGAAAAGCCCTTCACTCGAGCAGTCGACGCCGTCGGACCGCATTCCTTAGTAGTTCTTGAAGCCCGAAATCTCGCAAAGCTGCAGACTAAGCTCGGCGTCGAAACACGAGAGTTGTCCCGGTTTGTTCCGGGTATCGACAACAGAAAGAATGACCTGGTGGTAGTTGAGATTGGATCCCTCGGCCAGCAGTAAGTGGATTACCCGCTCACTGCCGCCCAAGGCTGCCAAGGAACAACCATCATCGCGAGGCGATTATGGTCTCTTTGGTCTATTCGCTATAAACCCAGCCTCATTCATTTTTGAAAAAATGAATGAGAATAGCTGGGCGAGCGCAATCTTGGCTTGCCCAAGTTGCGCCGTAGAAGACAACAAACTCCTACGTGCCGAGCGTGTGAAAATTAAGGGTCATGAGAGACTCTAGTTCTCAAACGATACTGTTTGATGTTCGCAAAAAACTTCAAGAATAGCTCCCTTGAAATCAGCAAACCACTCGCGCAGGGTTTATTTACCAGCTGGACTTGGTAACGCCGGGCAAGAGACCCTTATGGGCCATCTCGCGGAACACGATACGGGAGATCATGAACTTCTTGTACACGCCGCGCGAACGTCCTGTGAGCTGGCAGCGGTTGCGAATGCGTTCCTTGGCTCCATTTCGAGGAAGAGAGTGAAGCTTGGTACGAGCGGCCTCGCGATCCTCATCGGACAACTTCATGTTGATAGCCTTCTTGCGCAGCTCTGCACGGAGAGCGAACTGCTTTGCTGCCATCTTCTTGCGCTTCTCGTTGCGAAGGACTGAGCTTTTCTTTGCCATAATATCCGGTTACTTAGATTACAACACACCCCAATGGTGACTCGTGAATACTATCATAAACTTAGGCTGTGTCCAGATCGGCTAACCTGTTGATTTTTCCGAGTTCTTCAGGCCGAGCGACCTGTGCCACACAGGCAGCAGTTGCAGGACCGACAGAGACATCAACCCCGCACTTATCCAGCTGAGCTGGAGAGGAGAGATGTACTGCAGTAAGAAAAATGCTGCGGCCGGTGCGATTAAGCCACGCACTCCGGTGAAGAATACATGCACGGCCATGTAGTCCGGGACCCGATCAGCCGGAGCAAACTTGGTGACCCACAGGCCCCATGCAACATCGCCACCGGAGATCGTGAAACCCAACAAGAGCGAAGAGATCCCGAGTGCGACCCAGGAATCGCTTGCAAAGAATGCTAGTGTGCCGATCAAGAAAGAGATGTTGAGCACGAGCCTTAGAGAGAAGAAATTGACCGCATCGAAGATGCGTCCCCACATCATACTACCGACTAAGCGCGCGATGTTAGGAATAGTCGAAACTAAAAGCGCTATCTCGAATTCGGACAGATTGAGACCGTATCTCTCGTTTGCGAGATACTCAACTCGGATTGGAACTATCATCAAATTACCGAACCCGAGAAGCATCCAAGAGATGAGCGTGTCGCGAAAAATCCGATCGCTGCCGACATACTTGAAGCAGGCGAGGAGGGGCGGGACGATGGTTGGGTGCTCGTTTGTGGTGGGAATCTTGGCCGCAGCCAGGGCGGCTCCCGCCAGAGCAAGCGCAAAGAGCACCAACAGGATCGGATACAATTCCATTCGGTCCGAGATGAGCCAACCGCAGAAGCTGCCGAAGACGATACTCGATGATATGCGGATACCGTTGTTTTGCGCGAAGATCCTCCCGCGGCCCGAGATCGGGTAATTGCACTGGTAGACTGTCGTCACCAAGGGCGCAGCTGCGGAGGGAATGAGAGCGCCGAGGAAGGCAAGGGATACGAAGGCCTGTTTTCCTGAAACAAAAGCTGCGCCGCCCAGCGCCAAGGATGCCGAAAATAGCAGGCCTGCTATGCCGATGGGCGCTGACCACCGCATGTGTCGAGCGATGAATACAGTCAAAGGTGCCAGCAAAAGTCCTGCATGGGTTGCCGCTGCGATGAGCGATTTGTCAGTTGGGTCTCCATGAAACCAGCGAACGAGCACAAGTAAGAGAAACGTCGATGGCGCGCTTTCGTAAATCCCCATTGCGACAGCGCGGTAGCGTTCGAGGACAACAGTTTGGGTGGTAATAGTAGGAGAGGGGATTGTCACCGAGGTATCCCCACACAAATTCCGGCATTCATATGACGGAAGCATCATAGCGTGAACGCTTCTTAATGCGTAGCCTTTTGATTTGGGAAGCAAGGCAAAACAACGCATCCGCGTTGTTTTGCCTCTCCTCGCGCAGCTCTCGGGCAGGCACCTGATAGAGCAAGCCTACGGAGAGACGGTGTACCTTAGGCCGTTCATGAGATATGATCGCAGAACCGCTTGGTGTTTCTAGCGAGTCGGTGTGCTGCTGTCGAAGGTCGGGCCGAAACAGGTGCCGTAGTCCTTAGCGGCCCTAACAGTCGCTCGAAAGGCGAAAGCCCCGATTGTATCTGTAACTTGTGTGATATTACTCGTGTGATATTTGGTTATGATTGTACCTCAGCGTCGCTACGAAGATGCCATTCGTCAGAGTTTGCTTGAAGGTCTCCGCTCGTATCAGGCTATTGATGCCGCTGATGCAGATCAAGCCCGAAGAATAGCTGAGTTTGTAGAGCGAGAGCCTAACTGCGCGGAGCGAAGCTTGACGCATGGGCACCTGACGGCGTCTGCTTGGGTAGTAAACCGGGAAGGTGATAAGACTCTCCTGATGCATCACCGCAAGCTCCGCAAGTGGTTGCAACCGGGCGGTCATGCCGACGGAGAGATGAATGTGCTTGCGGTGGCGCTGCGTGAGGCTCGGGAGGAGAGCGGGCTGCACGCCCTCACTCCGTGGAGCCGATCGATATTTGATGTTGATATCCATTCCATTCCGGCGCGAGATGATGAGCCGGAGCATCTGCACTATGATATCCGTTTCGCGATCGTTGCCGACGAAACGGAACCTTTGCAGATGAACGAGGAATCAAGCTCCCTTACGTGGGTTCCGTTGGAGCGTGTGCACGAGTTGACGCAGGAGGATTCTGTCCTCCGCATGTGTCGTAAATGGGAAGAGCGCAAGGTTAGTTGAGCTACGCGTCTTTGATGAAGGCCCGCAATTTTTCCACCTCACTTCGCGCGCCCTCCATGGTTCCAAGCGCAGGCGTTTCTAGGATGAACGGGATGTGAGCGAGCCTCGGATGCAAGAAGATACGCCTAAGAGCTGCTTCCCCGATTAACCCGTCCCCGATGTTCTCGTGACGATCTTTTCGGCTGGCGAGCTCCGTCTTGCTGTCGTTGAGGTGAATCGACCATACCTTGTCGAGCGAGAGCTCTCGGTCCACGAGATCAATGACAGCTTCAACATCGTCCACTAAATTGTAACCACTAGCCCACATGTGTTGCGTATCAAGCCCGAATCCTACCAGCTCCTTCCTGTCGAGTTGGGAGTAAATCAGAGCAAGCTCCTCGACTTTGTCTCCTATGACGCTTCCGGATCCGGCGGCGACCTCCAGGATGAGCTTGGAGTTTGTCGGCGCTCTGTCGAGAACCCAGTTGAGGCCGGATACGACTCGGTCGTATCCTTCTGCCTCGTCAGGTTGGTCCTTCATGCTACCGACGTGAAAGATAACTCCCGCACCATCAACACGTGAGTTGAGATCGAGGTAGTTCACCAGGGATAGCTTGGCAGAGTGGAATTTCCCGGCATCGGGGGTTGCCATATTGATGAGGTAGATGGCGTGAAAGAAGACCTTCTCCAAGCACGAATCTTTGCGAGTTTCATTGAAACTGTGTTCGACCCCTTCAGGAAACGGGGTGGTGTTCCATCGTTGAGGTGGCGACGGATGGATCTGAATCGTGTTAATGCCCAACTCTAGGGCGGCCAGGGCTGCATTCTTCAATCCGCCGGCGGCTGAAACGTGTGCTCCGAAATATCTCTTCATATGTTTAACGCGATGATATAGGTGTACAAAGTCGTTTGAATCGCTTGCCTCGGATACTAGCCCTGGAGCTGCAATGATGTCGAGTGCGCAAGCTTCCATCGTAACACCCTGTTTATTCGGCGTCTTGATATGATCAAAGTAGCGGCAATTTTTCTGTTCGGAGTCGCATTTGGCGGCGCGGTAGTGTGGTGGGCTAGACCCCAAAATTTCGGTCAAACGGCACTGTCGTCGGATAGAGTCGAGCATGTCGAGAGTGGGTGTGCGGGCGAGCTCGAAGCTGCTCGGGCGGAGGTTGCAGAGCTAAGCGAACGCTTGAGCAAGGTTCATAGTGCGCCTCATCATCTCGAAAGTTCTCCCGTCGATAAGGTCGCGATCGGTAAAGCGTCTGAAGCAGGGGAGCCGTCGGCACCGAGTGATGCCCTGCGGTGGAAGGTGTCGGCCATCGAGAAGTTCGTCCCGCTGAACGACGAGCAACGTCAAAGATTACGGGAAAAATTCGATCGAGAGTCTTCTGCTCCTCCTGGGGAGGAATCTGGTGCGGAATCTCTCGAAGATATCGTGGGAGCGGAGAATGCTCGATTTTATCGCGAACAGGTCAAGGCGGCGTTCAAGAGGGTCCAGGATGAGGAGATCGACCGAGAGGTTGTCTGGCTCTCTCGTCAATTGGCTCTCTCGCCCGATCAGGAGCGGTCGATGCGTTCCGTTTTCGAAGTAATAGAGCGGCGACTCAACGACGAGGGGACCGAAGGAGGGGAGCACGGCGGCTCTCCACAGGAGCGTGTAAAGACCATGGTTTCCGAGAATCGCCGACGCAACGAGCTTCGCAACGAAGAGTTGAAGTCAGTGCTCTCACCAGAGCAATACGAGGCGTACCTACGTACTAACGCTGAATCGTCCGCCGCGGATGTTGAGATTTTCCATGAGTAGGGACGATATCAGGGTCGTTGTTTGCGATTCATCCGATCGGATAAGGCGTCTATAATCGCACTAAGATCTATTTTGAGTCGGGGCATTTCGAGCGGAGGATGTTTTTCGTCTACGCCATGCGGCTTTCGAAACAACGCTCTTATTCGTTTATCGTATTCACTGACCTCGCGGCGATAGTTGTGGAATTCGTCTCCCAAGCGCTTGCATTCAGAGAAGAGATTCCGCAAATCATCCCTGGTGCTGAAGGGTGCGGCGCTGTGTGATCGGCGAACGAATGTGATGCCGTCCTCGGCCTGAGCGCGACCGACTCTTCCTGGGCGTAAACGCACTGCTTTGATTCCCACGCTATCGACGATGAAGGACAATCCGGTATCGGTAAGGGGTTCGGTCAGGCCTATGTGGCAAGCCGTCGGGCGGAGGCTTCCCTCCTTAATCAATCTGATTTTGAACGACGCTATGTCCGCACCGGTGATTTCGGCAAACATCTTCGCAATTTTGACGGTATGTTCGTATGCTCGATCTCCGCGGGTAGCGCTCAGTGGTGGAAGATCGTTGGCTAGCCCCGGCGCGTCTATTTCGTTACCGATACTCGAGCACCAGCCTTTTGACGTCGCGGCTAATGATGTCACTGCCCCCTGAACATCTCGCCGTGCGTTCTCAGGGCGTCTGACCATAAACGTCGACAAACGCTCGATCACGGCACTTCTCGAACTTTCCCCTTCCTGGAATCCCGATGCTGGGATGAAGGCGTTAACCCTACCCTTGAGGGAGTTGACGGCCTGAATCGATAGAGCTCCGTCGTTGTGCAACGAGAAGCGCATTTTGTGGAAATTCTGAGGATAGTTCCGACGAAAGTCCTCTGTAATTACATTAGCATCGATATCTTCGATGCCCTCTACGACACGAGCCATCTGTCCGAACAGTACCGGAGTGACCGGCGTAAATACGATCCCATCTATGCCGTGTACGTTGAAGTCGACAACGTCCTGAGGGTCACTCACGCCTTGATATTTCGGTATGCAAAGCTCACAAAGTTCCTCGAGCGCGGTGTAAATGGCGCCCTCAGATCGGTCTCGTAACATTTCGGCGGCTTTCCATAATCTCTCGAGTTTGGCTGTGTCTCCCGCACTGAAAGGGGTTTCGTTCCTTAGATACCAGGCGACTGTCGCGCAGCCTTCTCGTGAACCTGCATTAACTGACACACGAGCGACTTTGTCTCCGATTTCAAGGTGAACGTGTGAACCGAAACCCTCACCGTTGTTGAGAAATCTCTTCAGCTCCACGTCCTCTGAGAGTTGATTCGCCTCCAGATCAATGAGCCCCTCGAGGATATTGAGATCTCGGGCCCGCTCCTCCGGGAGGGTGCCGCCGTGCAGAAACACGCCACGTGCCTGACCATGAGTTTCCGACCGGGGAAACATGCGGCGGATTGCGCCAGGACCGCGCCTATGAAATTCGACCGCGCTGTCGACCGTTTGATTGAGTAGTTGGTGCAGCGATTCTCGTTCGTTCACTACCCGCGGCGTGGTCGAAGCTCCCTGGCCCCGGTTGTAGACACGATGAGCCACCTCCTGAAGCCATGCCTCAGGAGCAGGCTCCTGGAGTTGCATCTTAAAATGCTCACGGTCAAGAATCTTGCCGAACCTGTCTTGAGTGAGCAGCTCAAGGCTGCCTGACTCGTCCTTGGGATTCAGCATCGCAGTTAGCACAAAGTGTCGATGCTCAGTGCTTTTCGTACTTACGAACTTCCTGCTTATACTTAGTCTATCGGTCACGAATTCGTGAAAGCTCGGGAGTACCCTAAGCAGATATGCATCGGATCGTTCGAGAGCGATCTTTCGAATCTCGTCTTGGGTAATGCTCTCCTGATCATCAATCGGAAATGCGCGCCACATCGCCGTTGGGTGCTCGAGTACGAGGTCGTCGATCTCTCGAAGAAGTGACTCCACGTCTTTCGTTTGTGATGGTCTTACATCGCAGGACGATAGTCCGATGTGCGGTTTGAATAGCTCGCCCAGTTCCAGCCCGAGGTCCGAATCCGGCTCTACGTTGAGCTGATATCGAGCCAGGTCATTACAGTCGCTTGATGATTGTGCGCCACCTCGAAGAGCAAAGACTTGGATTGTGTACACGCGGCACACGGCTGACTCTAAGGTCGGGCTGCTCTCCGAAGGCGGATAGATCTCTACTCGTGCTTCGATCCGAGCACCCTCGCACCATTGCACGTATTCCGTCAGGTCAGGGAGACAATCGAGACCCTGCGGTGACATGCAGGACACCAACAACATGCTAGGTATCAGCTCATTGTCGCTGTACTCTTCGAAAGCTGAAAAGTTGTTGGTTATAGTTTGCACCGGCAGAGCTCCTAAGTTACCTCCCTTTTCCTCCAGCGAGCGCTAAAGCACAAGAGTTTCCCGGAAAACGAGTGTTTTGTTTTAATGAGCGATGTAAGTGAACGCTGCTTATGTGTGTGGCTTATTCCACATCATGTGCTTGCTCGTATGAAGTAAAGACCTCAGACGTCGCATACTAAAGAGTCCATCGGCTCCTAGCTGTTGCTTCGAGGCTCAATCTCTCCAAATTGTCTCGGAGTCCGATAAATCGATCCACTTTGCCGCCGATTTTAAAACATCACCCGTGTTGAACTGCCCGAAGTCAGCTGTGGTGGTGTCGACCTCGAACTCCTTCAAGAGCCCCAACGGATAGGCTAACTCCCTGCTCGGGCACACCACGACAGCGGAGCGCAGGACGTTCTCTGAAGCCTTGATCGCCCCGTCTTTGATGTTCGTTGCTTGGGTAGTTGCAGAGAGCGGATCTCCTCTCGTACCTTGGGATGCAATCGAGACAGATCGAAGAGGGTGGTCAGCGGGAAGATATTCGTTCTCTTTGCTGAAATTGGTATGGCCGAGTGAAAAGGCAACGATATCAGCCGCCATCTCCAAGTCGACGCTTACCTGACGATTGATTCCCTTTGGGGGGAGGCGCTTCACGATTACGGACAGTCCAGCTCGGCTGACGGCGTCTAGAAATGCGCGCTGTCTGGAGTCGTCTTCGTATGGAACGAGGGTATAGTAACGAGCTACGACTGGAGCGATACCTGACGTGACGCCTCGCACCAAAGCCGACATGTCCACCTTGCGGTTAATGCGCCTTGTAGCGCGGTCGAGGCCCGTTCCGTCGATAAACAATCCAACGACCTTCTTCTCTCTCTTCTTGATGAATCCGCGACCTAACTCTTCGTACTTCATAAATTCTTGTCCATGTGTCGTGAAGGCATATGTGTTATGCGTCCATCCGCTCCGTCTACCCAACTTGAGATGTATTAGCGAGCAGCTCATTGTCGAGCGGCAGTCTCGAGATGATACACCAAGTCGTATAATTAGGCGAGGAGGGTACTGGAGTCGACCTATTATTCGCATGAAGGAGGATTAATCGATTCTGTGCAAGTGTTTGATCTAAGGTAGCCGACCTCGCTCGGGTTTGGGGGGTATGGAAGAGGCTAAAAGCCTCCCTTCGAGCCGCACGGCTAGGATTCCACATGCAGTGAAGGTGTGGCCCCGAACCGTCAGTCGCCTTGAAAATCTCAAAGCTGTCAGTTAAGCTTCCGCCGTCGATCGGTTCGGGGGAACTAGGGATCCCGAGTGGTGTCTTCATCTTCCGGGAACCACACAAGCCCTGTGGTGCCTCGTAGAGTTTGCCGAAAATTAGATCCGGGCATCGCGGATGCAGGTAGTATTTACACTTTGACCATGACGCAGACCTCAATCAAGCCGGCTCCAGTTGAAGAAACGATCGGGACAACCCAGGTAAATAATAGCCGATCTAAAGACCGTGCAGGAAAGAAAGACTCTTCAGGAAAGCAGGTAGAGAATCTTTTGGCGCAGATCGATATTCTGACCCAACAAAAGCAGCATGCAGAGAATGTGCTCAATCAGGTGCTCAACTCAACGTCGTGGAGGGTGACGCGACCGATTCGAGCTTTGTCAGAATCACTACGTAGTCTTCGAAGCCTTGTGAGGTTTCGGAAGGTTCCTGTAGAGCTGGAGCCGGTGTCGCATGTTTCCCTCCAGGGAAATCAAGTGAGAGTCGTAGGCCCAAGCCCGCTCATAAGATTAAAACCAATCGCTTCGGCTGCGTTACCCAAGGGGTTAGTGCGGGTGAGAGCCCGCATCTCGGCACAATCATATCCCGCGATATTTATCCTCTACTATCGAACCGGAGTCGGATTTGATGCTAATCAACGGATATGGCTCAGGTTGATGGGGAACACTAAGGAGTATCAGACGATATACCTCCCTGAAGGTGTGCGAGAGCTGCGACTGGCTCCGTTTGATACGGTTCATCCGGTAACGATAGATGCTCTGGAGTTCCAGGAGATCGGCAAGGCACAGGATGTCGGTTCGCGCGTTGCCATGTATGCTAAACAGGCCCTTGAAAATCCCGCGTTGCTTCGCTCCCGCCTACACAAGGTGCGCGCTATTCTGCGAGAAGGAGGATTAGGTGCTTTGCGTGCGCGGCTCTCGCGGAAAGATGGGTTTACGCAGGGTTATGACGAATGGGTTAAGCTGTACGACACGCTAACCGAAAAAGATCGCGAAGAGATCCGGGCGCACATACAAAAATTGCGATATCAGCCCAAGATTTCGGTTGTGTTGCCGTTGTATAATACTCCGGAAAGGTGGCTCAGAGCTGCTATAGAATCGGTGACTCGGCAGCTTTATCAGAACTGGGAGTTGTGCATCGCGGATGACAACTCGTCGGATCCTACAGTCAGAAAAATTGTCGAGGAGTACGCGGCCGCAGATCCTCGCATTACGGTCGTTTTCCGTTCGACGAACGGCCATATTGCAGAGGCATCTAATTCAGCGGCGGCGTTGGCAACAGGTGAGTTTATCGGATTGCTCGATCACGACGATGAGCTGACCGAGCATGCGCTCTATATGGTGGCGCATGAGTTGAATGCGTACCCCCAGTCAGATCTCATATACAGTGACGAGGACAAGCTGACTGGTTTCGGGTTGCGGCACAATCCTTACTTCAAATCTGATTGGAATCCCGAGCTGCTGTGTGCTCAAAACTACGTGTGCCATTTTACCGTTGTGCGATCTGCTCTTTTTACGCAGGTCGGTGGTTTCCGTTCGGGGTTCGATGGGGCGCAGGACTGGGATCTCTTCCTCCGTATTGCGGATGCAACAATCCCGGAAAGGATTCGCCATATTCCGCACATCTTGTACCACTGGCGTGCTATTGAGGGGTCGACAGCTCAATCAACAGGGGCAAAGCCGTACGTCTTGGAGGCCCAGAGGAGATCTGTTCAGGAGCATCTCAACCGTTCGGGGGAGCTGGGCGCTACTGTTGAGGTGTTAGAGTCGATTTCACACATGCGGGTGCGGCGAGTGCTTCAGTCTCCATCTCCGCTCGTCTCGTTGATTATCCCGACGAAAGACAAAGTAGAGCTCTTGTCACGGTGCGTGTGGGGGATTCTCAACGATACCGACTACCGTAACGTAGAAGTCATTATAGTCGATAACAAAAGCGAGGAGCAGGCGACGTTCGATTTCTTCGAGGAAGCTTCGCGCGATACTCGGGTGATCGTACATCGAGACGATGGACCCTTTAACTTTTCGCGCTTGAATAACGATGCGGTGAAGATCGCCAAAGGTGAGATCCTAGGATTTCTCAATAATGACCTCGAGGTTATTGAACCGGACTGGCTCTCTGAGATGGTCGTTCATGCGGTGCGGCCGCAGGTTGGAGCTGTCGGCGCGCGACTGCTCTTTCCGAACGGGTTGCTACAACACGGCGGGGTGATCCTCGGTATTGGAGGAGTAGCAGGACACAATCATAAAGGGATTCTCCGACACGATCCCGGGTATTTTAATCGTGCAATCCTTCCGCAGAACCTCTCCGCGGTCACGGCGGCATGTATGTTGATGCGTAAAGATGTCTTCAAAGAGGTGGGGGGATTTGAAGAGGGAGCTCTAGCGGTTGCTTTTAACGATGTGGATATCTGTCTCAAGATTCGCTCCAAGGGATACTTGGTGACGTATACTCCGTATGCCGAGCTCTATCATCACGAGTCGGCGAGCCGTGGATATGAAACGACGCCGGAGAAGTTTGCGCGATTTGAAGGGGAAATAGAGACCATGAGGACACGTTGGAGCGAGGTGTTGGCTCATGATCCGTATTACAACCCTAATCTCACTCTGTTGTCGGAGAATTTCTCCTTTTCATTTCCGTCGAGAGCCAAAAAGCCGTGGAGAGAGTTCACAATCAACTCCGTCGCTTCTCCTTCTCTGCGCTGATATCGCGCGAGGGAAAGTATTCCCCCGCTAGTGCAAGAGAGCTTTCTTTGATAAGAGGGGGCTCGTCTTGAGAGAGACGAAGTCCATGCGGCCCAAAGATCCGCCCGTGGATGAGCGGCGTGTTGCTATTTATGTAGTGCTGGATCTCTCTCAACGTTACGCCTCGGCCATCAAGGTCGCATCGAGGCACGAGCTTCGTCTGGTACCTCCCATTGATCAGGATGGTCTTTTCCTCCAATTCGAGAGCGCGCTTAATGGCGCCCGCTGGCGTGTATTCGAGGAGCATCGGCGTTATAGTGTAAGAGGTGGTTGTACTCAAGTTCTGTAGGGCACGTGGATCCGACTCGTAGTCCCAACAGATTCCACCGCCGTTACAGCTCATTGTAATGACGAATGCTTCGGACTCCGGGTCGAGTAGCGTTCGAAAATGGGCGATGGTCGTATCTTCTTGGGCGTCTTTGAACTCCAGCGCCGTTCCCCGCGCCGTTCGAGCTCCGTGGACGATCGGCATCAAGAAGATCTGCTCGCCTAACTCATTTGCGCGAGCGTTGATGTCGCGCATAGCCGAGGATAGCTCTGCCTTCGAGTGTTCGTTGATGCACACGAGGTTGGTGGCAGTGTCTTTTCCGTCGGCGCCTAGAAGCGTCGAAAGCTCCTCTGCTTGACGATGTGCATGAGCACTCAGACTTTCGTCGTAGACGACAACCACTCGCAGCGGTTTGCGGCTGCCATCGCTGCGAAGCTCAGGACTGCTCTGCAGAGCGAGCTCTTGGCGAGCGATAACGAGTGCAATAGTTTCTCTCAAAGCGCGGTCGAACTGACGTATATCCGCCACTACAGAGCCATCGAGGTTGGGCTCTGCACTAAAGCCTGCCGTGTGCATGAGTTCGGCAACAAGAAGAAGGGTCGACAGGTCCCTCTTAAGGTCGGTGGAGCGGCGTTCCGGTTCGAAGGAGAAATTCATCGGCACCCGGAGTCTAGGCAGACACTCTGCAATACGGGGCATCAGCGGTTCGCGAGCAAGGTAGAGAAGCGACATCATGTGATCCACATCGCGCAGCGTCAAGTTCTCTGAGTGCCAACGGTTGCGGCCTTCGTGATCGACTACGACTCCAAGGCTCTTTGCTATCTTCTCGGCCTTGCTCCAATCGTCTCCTGCATCAATCAGAAACTGCGCTAGCGGTGTGCCACTATAAAAGTCGTAGCCACCCACGAAGTTTCTACTCAGGTCACGCAGTTGCGGCAGGAGGAGCTCACGCGGCATTCCGAAATGACGCTCTGCATGGTCAAGAAGGGTAGTGGCTTCGGGGGTTTCCTTTAGGCCGCTATTTACGGCGCGAGCAAGAGACCTCGTAGTGACCTCCTCGCCCAGTACGGGAGCGTCAGTAACTTGCTGCCCCTCGCGTTGGATAGAGCCTATTACGAGCTTGCCGTGCTCGCTAATCTCGAGCGCTACAAGGACTGTGTACGGAGCGGGGTTCGACATTGCCGCTAGGATGCATGCGCCGTAAGGTTGCGGCAGTAGGATAACCTTTGCATCCGCAGTGAGCCCGGCCTCAGCCGGAATTTTAGAGGTTAGGGTGGGAAGGAGTGACGCCAAGAAGGCGTGCTTCATGAACGCCTCCCGTTCTTCTCGGGGCATACCGCAGTGCTCGAGGAGCTTTGGAAGCACCTCGCTTTCTTTATCGGATAGTTCGATCCCATAGAAATTTGCGAGCGTTTGCCTCTCGTCTGCGGTGAGCTTCTCCCCTGACAGCGGCAACGTGGCAAGAGATTCGGCACCACCTATAGGCTCGAGGCGGGCAGAAAGCGACAACAGTGCGGCTGCCGATGCGATGTCGTCTCGAAGCTCAGCATGACTGTCAGCGGAGCTAAAAAAGAGACCGTAGTTCCGCCGTTGCCCTGAAATGTGTTTCAGTACAGCCGCAGCATCCCCCACATTGAGAGGCATTCGAGGAAACGCCGCTTGATACTGCTCGATTGCATGTGGATGGTAATACCGCGCTTCCATGATAGTCGGCTCTATCGAGCCGGTGTCGAGCACCACGCACGCGATCGGAGTTGAAGTGTCTGTAAGCTTGGCAAACTCCACTACGCGTATGTCCGGCCCACGATGCTTGGCATGTCTGAGGTGCTCGGGGATTTCGCGAGCGATAATATCGGGCTCTGCTAAAGCACGTGCAACGTCGGGAAATCGGGATAGGTCCGGAGTGTCTAGCAGCTCTTGATTTACATGCCATACAAGGTTCGCTATTTCGCTCGCTTGAGCGAGAATGCATCTCTCGATCACGTGCGAAAACGTTGGGGGAGTGACCCGACGGGATATTGACAACTGCGATACAACGCGAGGCTCGTCGGAGCCGAGTTGAACGGTCGACTCGGCGACCTGAAATGCACCCCCCTTATCGAGCGCAAACGTGAGCTCAAATCGCCTATCAGCCTCACCGGCCAGAGCGCACGCTAAGGTAAATCGACCTTCGCCTGGGCGCGTGGAAAGTACGAGTATCTCCGAGGCGAAGATCTCTCGGAGTTTATCCAATCCGACTTGTAGTGATTCGGAAAAATTTCGTAACACGGGAAGATAGCTATTGCGCGCTTCAGGCGAGAGGCCGCGAGCAATGAGGAGTGCTTCGAGCTGATGATGCCGCTCCGGATCGGTCGAGCAGGCGCGTGCGAGTTCGATAATGCGCTGGATGCACTCTGGATTGCGCCAACTCTCTACGGGTAAGAGTTCATTTATGTTCCCGGGACCGAGTATAGTATCGAGAAGAACCAGGTCAGAAGCAGCCTTGAGAGAGCGATGGAGACTTTGGTTAGTCTCGATTGGCGCGATGAAGAGCTCGTAGTTTCGATCGTACAGGGGCATCGACTCAAACCGATTGATCGAGTCCTTCCAGTCGGTTGAGGCCCTTGCACCGAAGTGAGTCTTGAATGTGCTGAATGCGTCTTGGTCGTACGAGTGTTCTGCCATGACGCGCCATTGTTCACGCGCAAAGTCGAACACGAAGCAACCTGAGGGTACCCCATCTGCGCTCCGTGCTTCGATAACTACTCTGTTCCGATGATCTGCATGGAGTGAATTGCCGGGCACCTCACGATACAAGTAATCATCACGGACGAGATCTGCGGGTAGCGGGAATCGAAGGTTGCGAGCTGTATTCCAAGGGATCTCCGAGCAACCTGGTAGTAAAAAGCGCGGCAGGTCGTCCACATTGATCCCGTTGACTGACTGCTCCGGCCTCGTTCCCTCCTGCGCCTCAGAAGTGGAGCTACTGCCGACGAGTAACGCCAGTCCGAGAGCTAACCGCCCCCAGACGGTACCCGTGGACGTGTCAGAGTCCTTAGCTGCTGGTGCTGTCCGAGTTTGAATGGCATCAGGCGGCATTTCGACCTTCAGAGGGCTAGTACGTCAACGCAATCAATCCTTGCGGCATG
>JBILFA010000207.1:0-3160 GCA_044351795.1 Bdellovibrionota bacterium
GCTGGGCGACGGATTTAAGTTCGACGATTACGGAGCGCTCGACGAGCAGGTCGATTCTGTAGCCGATATCAAGAGTGGCGCTGCTATAGGTGACCGGCATTGCAACCTCGGAGAGAACCTGTAGTTCGCGCTGTTGCAATTCGTGCTTCAAGCACACCTTGTAGGTCTCTTCGAGCATGCCAGCGCCGAGAGCGGTATGCACCTTCAGTGCGGCGTCAACAATGACCTTCGAAACTTCATATGGAGTCATATCTTTGTGTCCTTTGCGTCCTTTGTGGTCCAAATAAGTGATCGCAGAATCGACGCAAAAGTTGCTTACCACTGCGGTAAACTCTAGAATTAAAAGGGCAACAAACCAATCGAATGGATGCTCGGACGAGCCGCCCTCGCACCATTCGTTGAAGCGATCGCCGGCTGTCGGGAAGAGTCCCGCGCCCTTCACGCTGATTCGGAGTGCAATCATGAGTAGATTCATAGCCATTCGCGATATTCTCGAAGACAAGATCGCGCTCGGAACGTACGAGCTCGGGGGGTGGGTAAGAACACACCGTCAGTCCAAGAGGGTTTCCTTCATTGAACTCTCCGATGGTACTTCAGTTGGTAACTTACAGCTCGTGGTTGATCCCACCTTGGCTGGATACGCCGAGAATGCGTCGAAGATATCCACGGGAGCTTCGATTCGGGTTTCGGGAGAGTTGGTTGCATCGCCGGCCAAGGGGCAGAAGTACGAATTTCAGGTGAAGGAGCTCGACCTCGTAGGAGAGGCCGATCCCGAATCGTATCCGCTACAGAAGAAACATCACTCCCTTGAATTTTTGCGAGAAGTTCTGCACCTCCGCCCTCGTACCAACACCATGGGGGCAGTGCTGCGCGTTCGCTCTGCGGCCTCGTACGCGGTGCATTCCTTTTTCCAAGAGCGCGGCTTCTTTTACATCACCACTCCGATCATCAGCACCTCGGATTGCGAGGGTGCCGGTGAGCAGTTTCACGTTACGACTCTCGATATCAAGGCTCCGCCGCTGGTTGAGGGAAAGGTGGACTACTCGCAAGATTTCTTTGGAGAGCCTGCGAGCTTGACCGTGTCGGGGCAGCTTGAAGGTGAGGTGTGCGCTACAGGCCTTTCGAAGATCTATACCTTCGGCCCGACTTTTCGAGCTGAAAATTCAAATACGACGCGTCATCTCGCAGAGTTCTGGATGATTGAGCCTGAGATGGCCTTCTACGAATTGAGTGACAACATGGAGCTTGCGCAGGATTTCGTGCAGGACGTCATCCGTAGGGTAGTGGCCTCGTGCAGGCCGGAGCTCGAGTTCTTGGCATCACAGGAGTGGATGCAGGAAGGGCACCTCGATAATTTACAGAAAGTGGTCGAGGCGCGCTTTACGACCCTCGACTACACCGACGCGATCGCGATTCTAGAAAAGAGCGGCAAGACGTTTGAGTTTCCTGTCTCGTGGGGAATTGATCTCCAATCCGAGCACGAGCGATTCCTCACTGATGAATACGTCAAGGGCCCCGTTACGGTTATCAACTATCCCAAGGATATCAAGGCATTTTACATGCGCTTGAACGAGGATGGCAGAACGGTGCGTGCCATGGATGTGCTCGTTCCTCGTCTGGGAGAGATTATCGGCGGCTCGCAGCGTGAGGAGCGCCACGATGTCCTTAGGGAAAAGATTCGAGCGATGGGGTTGGATGAGGCGCCGTACTGGTGGTACCTCGATCTACGCAAGTTTGGGACTGTGCCGCACTCCGGCTTTGGCCTCGGTTTCGAGCGTTTGTTGATGTATCTGACCGGTATGCCGAACATTCGCGACGTCATCCCGTTCCCGCGCTTCCCGCGGTTTGCGAAGTTTTAAGTAACTCTCGTTAGGTCGGGGTAGTCAGTATCGGGTCCAGCAGGTATACTTGAGGAATCAAGGTTTTCCTGAGGCCCCTTATGTCCTCCAAAGAACTTATCGCGCTAACCGAAGAGTTTTGTGCGCATAACTACGCGCCGCTCGAGGTTGTTGTCCACTCTGGCCAAGGAGTATGGGTGACAGATGTCGACGGGAAGCGCTACATGGATCTCTTGAGTGCCTATAGTGCGCTCAACTTCGGGCACTCTAATCCGCGTATCTTGAAGGCGGCCCACAAGCAGCTCGACACCCTTACCCTTACGTCGCGGGCATTTTATTCCGACTCGGCAGCGTATGCCGGTCGGGCTCTTGCAACCTTGTGTGGCAAAGACAAGGTGCTCCTGATGAACTCAGGCGCTGAAGCGGTCGAGACCTCTATCAAGGCAGCTCGTAGGTGGGGTTACGAGGTCAAAGGGATACCTGAGGATGAGGCAGAGATAATAGTTTTTGCCGATAACTTTCACGGCAGAACAACAACGATCGTAGGCTTTAGTACATCTCCGGAGAGTCGGCGGGGCTTTGGGCCCTTTCCCAAAGGGTTTCGGCTCGTACCGTACGGAGATGCGCAGGCGGTCGAGTCTGCCATTACTCCGCACACTGCCGGGGTGATCGTCGAGCCGATCTTGGGAGAGGGGGGTGTCATCATTCCGCCCGAGGGGTTCCTGAAGCGCATTCGAGAGCTGTGCACCGCGAACAACGTGCTGTTTATCGCAGACGAGATTCAGACCGGTTTGTGTCGTACCGGAAAAGTCTTTGCGTGCGAGCACGAGGGGGTCGTTCCAGACATCTACATCCTGGCCAAATCATTGGGTGGCGGAGTCCTCCCGATATCGGCGATTGCAGCCGACGACGACGTAATGCAGGTCTTTACTCCCGGCAGTCACGGTAGCACGTTCGGAGGAAATCCATTCGCATGTGCGATCGTGTCTGAGGTGGTGGCTCTGATCAACGAAGAGCGTCCGCATGAGCGAGCTGCAGAGCTTGGGTCGTACATGGTGGAGAAGTTGCGGGCTATTGCGTCACCGATCGTACGGGAGGTGCGAGGGCGCGGACTCATGATCGGGATCGATATCGACCCCGGCGCAGGAACGGCCAAGGATTTCTGCAAAAAGCTTAAATACGAGGGGGTTCTGTGTAAGGATACTCGTCAGCAGACGATTCGAGTGGCTCCGCCGCTCGTTATAACGCGCGAAGAGATCGACGTAGCCTTAGAGCGTTTCGCAAAGGTCTTGAGAGGCTAGGAGATGCCTTTCAAGGCTCTA
>JBILFA010000115.1:0-11291 GCA_044351795.1 Bdellovibrionota bacterium
GAGTGTTTTTTGTCTTTTACGGCGCAAATGGGCCCGGCCAAGATTGCGCTCGCCCTGCTATTGCGAGTGATTTTTTTCAAAAATCACTCGCGCAGGGTTTACTCTGGTCTCGGAATCGATTTGGGGCTATACCGTCACCCAAAAGCACGAGCCCACATTCATAGGATCAGCACATGCAGAACTCTATCCTCGTAGGCAAAGGATCAACGTCATCGGCACAGCTCCTCTCGGGCATGGCGAACCGTCACGGACTGATCGCCGGAGCAACCGGTACAGGAAAGACCGTCACCCTTCGAGTTCTTGCAGAGGGCTTTAGTCGCATGGGCGTTCCCGTTTTCATGGCGGATGTAAAAGGAGACCTCGCGGGCCTCAGCCAACCTGGATCGATGAACGAGAAGCTCTCCGAGAGGCTGGCATCTGTCGGCATCGAGGATTGGGTACCATCATCCTTCCCCGTAGTCTTTTGGGATGTCTTCGGCAAGCAGGGACATCCCGTTCGCACCACTATCTCGGAAGTCGGCCCCTTCCTCTTGGGTCGATTGCTCAACCTCAACGAGACCCAATCAGGCGTACTCAACCTCGCATTCAAAGCCGCAGACGACGCAGGCTTGCTACTGCTGGACTTGAAAGATTTACAGGCGATGTTGGTCCATGTCGGGGAGAATGCTAAGAGCTTTACCCTACAGTATGGCAATGTCTCGCCTGCCAGTATCGGAGCGATCCAGCGCGCTCTGCTTTCACTCCAGGAAGCAGGTGGCGATGCATTTTTCGGCGAGCCCTCCCTCAACATCGACGATCTGATTCAAACTGATGAGAAAGGTCGCGGTGTCATCAACATCTTGAGTGCTGACAAGCTCATGATGTCACCTACCATCTATTCGACATTTCTTTTGTGGCTGTTGTCTGAGCTGTTCGAGCGGCTCCCCGAGATCGGAGATGTTGCAAAGCCAAAGATGGTGTTCTTCTTTGACGAGGCGCATCTGTTATTCGACGAAGCTCCCAAAGCTCTGCTCGACAAGATTGAGCAGGTAGTCAGACTCATTCGCTCTAAAGGGGTTGGTGTCTACTTCATCTCGCAGAATCCCCTGGATATAGCGGATTCAGTGCTCGCTCAGCTTGGCAGCCGAGTGCAGCATGCCCTCAGAGCATTCACCGCCAAGGATCAAAAGGCGCTCAGAGCAACAGCTGAAACCTTCCGTGCGGATGGATCGATTAATCTCCAAGAAGCTATCGGCGAACTCGCGATCGGCGAAGCTATCGTGTCCCTCTTGGACGAAACCGGCTCGCCGACTGTCGCTCAGCGAGCCCTGATAGCTCCGCCCTCCAGCCGATTGGGTCCCATCACACAGGAAGAACGGATGCAGATCGTCAAAAATTCCGTGGTCTACGGTGTCTACGAGAAGAGCATCGAACGCGAATCGGCCTATGAAATGCTCACCAAGAAGGTCGAGACAGCCGAACAAGCTGCGTCCACCTCTAGCAAGGAAGACCAGGGATCATCAGGATCGATATTTTCCACGATCTTCACCGGCTCGAGCGGAAGTGGCGGCAAACGTACTCGACAGAGCCCTTTGGAGGCGATGGTTGTAAGCACCGCCCGCTCTGTCGGCAACCAGTTGGGCAAGAGCATCCTACGAGGAATTTTCGGCTCCCTCAGTGGTGGTAAGCGACGTTAATTAGAACGTTCATGATAGCGGCGCGGTGGGACGTGCCCTTGCTAACCAACTCAAGCTGGCGGGAGAGATAAAGTTTCTCGCCTTTTAAGCACCTGTCGCACGGATCCTCGACCTAACAGCTATCGTGAGACATTGAAGCGGCAACTCGAAGAGCACTGGCGTAGGCACAGAAGGAAACGAGGATAGACTTCTCTCTCACTCCACACTCACCTTCATCCGCTCTATGTCACCGAATCCCTATCATACGGAGGGGAGTACCCCTCTGTTACGGTCTAAAGCTATTGAGCAACCGTCGTATACGGAGGTGTTATGGCAAACAATAAGAAATCGGGGCGTGGTTTCGCGTCTATGGATGCGGAGAAGCAACGCCAGATAGCCAGCAAAGGCGGCAAAGTAGCCCACCAGCGTGGGCATGCACATGAGTTCACACCGGAAGAGGCCCGCGA
This sequence comes from Bdellovibrionota bacterium, assembly GCA_044351795.1. Lineage (GTDB taxonomy): Bacteria > Bdellovibrionota_C > UBA2361 > UBA2361 > OMII01 > OMII01. The sequence continues at coordinate 2,123 of JBILFA010000115.1, forward strand.
AGCGGGGAGAAAAGGTGGCGAAGCTGTCAGTCGCGATCGAGCACACATGGCAGCTATCGGCCGACTCGGGGGTGAAGCTCGGAGTCAAAAGGCGTCACGAGACCAACAAGGCGGAGAGTCTGCCAATCGCTAAGACGTAAAGTTAATAAAGAGCAAGAACTTCCTCGTTTCTCTGCGTTGACGCGTTTTTGGTATGGGCCCTTCGGGGCCCCACCGACAAAAGAAAATCAGGATTTATGCGTTTCCGGCCGGAGCTTCAGTGAATTACGTTCCGACCGGAAGCGCGGAAATCAGCAGCAGCAAGGATCAAATCGTCGGTCTTTGCAGTAACGGACTCCATGCGAATGGGGGCTGGGGTTTTGTACAAGCCGGTTATGGGCGCTCGACCGTTACCACAACCCCAATTTCCGATAGCTCCTTCTTCGCGCGTACGCTCACATCACCGATGATGTATACCTCTGCCTGCTTGCACCGTTCGGGTACAACTACCCGTTGCTTAAAGTCCGTAAAGACCTTTGCAACGTCTTTAGCCCAGACCAGATAATCGACTTGCAATGGCAGAAAGAGTGTACCGTCTTTCAGCACTCCAGCTGGCAAGTACATTGAAGCCACGATGCGGTCAATCGGGCGGGTTTGATGCGTCTCTGCGAGCTGCTCAGCCACCGAGACAAAGAACAACGCCGTAGCCTCGTCATTCGCCTCAAGTGTCGCGCGTATGAAATTCCCATGTCCCTTAACGGACGGTCCGATCGCTACCAAGGACGAGCTAATGAGCCTTTGCGACCACGGCGTATACGCTGTATGAGCTAAAAAGCTCTTGATTAGGTCCTCCTGCACTCCGAGGGATGCCAAATCTGCGTTCGTCTTGTTTCTGATAGTGCCGGGATCCTCATAGAGCGCCAACTTTTCAGCACGGCCATACCACGTATTAAATGTGTTGAGTTCGCTCAGAATGCCGATCGAAGGCACGAACCTGAAGGCCACACCAACAGCCGTTTCGATGCCAGCCACTCGCGTTACTTCGTCCTTGAGCACCTGATTGGAGGTATACGGGCTTACCTGCAACTTTCGAAACCACTCACGCTCACGCTTATTATAACCGATGAACCCGAGACCAAAATTCTTTCCTTGGCGAAATGCTTCGGCAGCGCTGAAACTGGAGTCTCCTGCTTTGTTGCCCCCTCCGCCCTCATCTTTCTTTGACGAGACGAGATCGCTCGCAGTGTCGTATGCTCCCTCAACCTGACGAGCCGCCCAGGAAAAAAGTCGCTGTGCACCTTGAGGAACCGCCTTAATCGTGTCCACCATTTTTTCGGGATCGGACACAGTGTCCACCACCTTCTCGGCTGCTCGGATCGGAGCAAGCAAGACGTTCTTGCCTGTACTCTTCGCTGCATCCATGAACACCTTGGAGCTTTGAAGTTTGTCGACTTCGCCTAGCGCCTGAATCTCTTTGATGCGGATCTCGAGCAGAGGACGTCCGCTCGGTTTGAATATCCCAAAGGGTGTTCTGAGCGTATAGGTGTTGAAGTAGCCGTCGTTTTCTACCCGCTCGTCGATTTTGTAATCAGAGCCCTTCAAAAGTTTCGCAGGAAGCACCTTCGATGCGTTTAAAACCGGGACGGCTTCGAAGTCAGGAGCGCCCCTCTTCTGCCCATGCACAGATGAACTGCAAAGAAAGAGGGAGGCTTGTACCGCTACCAGCACTCTCAAGAGAGGAGATAATATCCTGCCGTACATAAAGGTCCATCCCTACAGTAAACTTACACACTCAAACGCCAGCGCTGCTGACTGGAAGCAAAAAGTGCATATGCAGACTAACCTTGGAGGTTCTACTATCTAACCTCTCAGGGGGCATCTGTATATGCACCTGTAAAAGTCCTGTGATACAGCGCTCGCTTGTGCAAACGCTGCAATAAGAGACGTAATGTAGACCGGGTTATGCCCGCTTTTGAAGAAGGTCGCGGATCTCCCCAAGAAGCTCCTGATCCTTCGTCAGAGCCGGCGGCACCGTAGCCTCAACCTCCTTACTCCGCATAATCCATCCAAGGAACTTCACGATGAACAGAAAGAGTGCGAGCGCGACGATTATGAAATTGACAACCTCGCCCAAGAAGAGTCCGTAGGGGATCTCCTTCCCGTTGAATATCAACTTCCAACTGACATAACTCTGATCTCCCGGAAGCAATACCGCTATGAACGGCATAATGATGTTCTTTACCAGTGAATCCACGATCTTTCCGAACGCAGCTCCGATAATCACACCCACCGCGAGATCAACTACATTTCCTTTGAAGGCAAAAGCCTTGAACTCATCAAAGAGCCCAAACGCCTTCTTTCCCACACCTTGGACAACCATAATCTCACCTCCAGCTTACATGTACTAAAGAGTAACTTTGAGCGCCGTAATCGTGATCACGTCGTTTGGCACCCGATCCTCGGCAGGTTGATTGATGTAATAGTCCCTGACGGAGACAACAAGGCTCAGGAAAGAGTTAAGAGCGGTGTCCAGTCCCACCTCAGCATTGATGAGGTATTGATCGGCATCCTCAAAGCTTACCAAGTATTCGGTATACTCGAAAAACTTCGACGTTTCGCTAATCTTCCACTCCAATCGATTGGCGATACGAGCAGCTACGAAATTATCGTCCTCGGCCCCGAGCTTCTCCCAGACGTACGATGGGCCGGCCTCAAGGCTGAGCTTCACATCATCATCGCGTAGTATGTAGGCACCCGCAGACGGGCTCAATACTGCTCGATACTTGAGGTCTGCTATCTCATCGTGCGCGAACGCAGCGCCTGCCCCAGCGAACCAGGTGTTATCGAGAACCCTCCGGTAATCGGCAAGACCGCGGATATTGTTTTTGTTCTCCTCTCGCGGGTCATTCGCGCTATTAGCAGCACTTCCGTAGTTGTAATCAGCCTGGAATCTCCACGCGTTGTTCTCGTAGTCACGACTTGCGACTCCACCGAGGTTGATATTGGTGGTCTTGGTGTTACCTTCGGTGTAGTTCAACCCGAACAAGATGCTCTTGTCCCAAACCGAAGGATCCTTAGCCGCAGGCTCACACGAAACTGCTGCTGGAGCCGGAGTGGCCTTCGCCGACAGCTCTCGCAGGTCTTTCGCAAGATCCTGAGCTTGCGCCGAAAACGCCGAAACACACAGTGCAAGCGCCGCTACCGCTCGCAGAGAAAATATTCGTACCATTTATTTTTCCCCCAAAAGACAAACCGAGCCCGCTATGAGGCGGACTCGGCAATAACGCATCCGGCTCTTTTGCCTGTTTTTTGTCTTGGTTGCAATCGTTTGAGGGCAACGCTGGGTATTTGCACGTAAACAGTTGAAAAATTCGGGGGGAGCTAAGCCCTCCCGTCTGGATACTGTTTGGTCTGAAATTACTGCTGTGGATAAATCACTCAGCTTCCCTCAAACGACGTCTCTCAACGTTTCTGATGTCGGAGATTACCGAAGTGGTGCCTCTTCTGCGCTTTGCTGCAAACCCCTGTTTCTGACGAAATAGATTCGTAGTCGGTGCTTAGCCTCTACATTTGCTGGTCGAGCAATGTCAGCGGGACGTGGGGAGCAAACGCGCTGAGCTTCTTGGAGACATACTCGAAATCAAAGTTAGGTGTCTTTTTGAAGATTAATACTTTGGGATGATCGTAGTTGAGCAACATCTCTTCGAAGCCATCATCCTTCAATTGAAAGGGCCCAAACGAAGGATACGATGTAAAGATCTTGTCCAACGAGAAACCCAACTCACCCGAGAACAACATTTTGTAATACTCGATGGTGAAGGGGAATCGACGTGGCATACGGGGGATAGAGCCGTACAAACGATTGCTGGAGAGAATGATGTAGTCTGCTTCTTTGAGCTTGCTCAACGTCGACGCTAACTTCTTCGGATCATCCCAGAGATAGTGCTCTAACTCCAATCCTTTGTAACACCCCCCGAAACCATCCTTCCCATCCACACGCACGGGAAGCCCGTCATCCCAGTGCTCATTTGCAAGTGCGCTACCACACGGAATGTTTTCATAGATCCATCGCGAGGCTGCTATGCGAGTGTGAGGGCGCCGATAGATATTAGTTACTGCGATAGCCCAAACAAGCGCACTCACGACTACAATCCCTGCTGGCACGAGCGATACAACCCGCGCATAGATGCGTCCTACGCCGTCTACGAGTACTGCGCGATGAACAACTCGGGTTACCTCAACAAGCAGATATGCTCCTGCGAGCGCAAAGAAGGGATAGATAAGAGAGAGGTAGCGTCCCGCTTTGACAAAACTGACGGCGTTGAAAAGGAACCAAAAGATAGTCCAAGCAAGCCACGAGATGTTCAGCACGTCCGTCGATTTCAAAACTCTCCAGGCTACTAGGATCACTCCGCCCCAGGCAGCCACGAACCATCCGAGGCCCATTTGCCACCACAGCATGTTGCCCCAGTGGAATAGCAACAACGGCTGTTCTACCCAATACACAGATGGAGGGAAGTCACCACCGTTCATCATTCCCTTAATCTCAGACATGTTCGAAAGAAACTTGGGTGCGAGCGTCAGTGAGAAGAACGATGTACCTCCGAACGCATAAGGCTGAAACACGCGGAAAACCAGGGCTGCAACGAACACTGCCGTTATTGCCCCAAGAACGACATACGAGGGTCGTGGAAGATCTCTAAATTCCTTTCTCACAGCACCGAGTGATGCCACCTTTCTCAAGCAGCTTTGGAGGAATTCAATGGCAAAAGGGAAAAATATAAAGGGAACTGCATACCCCGCACTGACCTTGCAAGCCAATCCGCACCCCACAGACAGTCCTAGCAGGCTACATCGAACGAGAATTCCGCAGCTCGAATGGAGCAGAAAACACGCAGCTACTGCCACAACGAGCCCTACCACTTGCAGCGAGGCAAACCAAGGCAGACCTGCCATCATCAGGGCAACGATGCTTCCCGCTATCCCGACCCCTATCCCTATCTTCCCGTTCCTCCCAATAGCTGGAGCAGGCTTACGCGGCAGCAATACCTCTGTGGACATCAAGAGAGACAACAACACGAAGAAGGCGGTGGCGCTCTCTACGCCATAGAAATGCGAGAGCTGAATGTTTTGGGGAACCAAGGCAAACAAGACCGCGGCGGTTAGGCCCGTCGCGCGATTAAAGAGGCGTAGTCCGAACAAGTAGAGCGTAAAGACGCTCAAAAGCTCAAATAAAGAGTTCATGAGTCTTCCGACGATGTGGACGTGGTTGTAGTCACTCCACCCCACAGTGGAGGCTACGTACTTAGTGAGGAAGATCGGAAGGGTGCCGTACACGAAAAAGCCGAAGTCGTTGTTGTACGGGCTTAACGGTGACGTTTCGGAATTGAAATACTGCCCGAGTGAGGACGGGAGCTTGATATTCTCCGTTACCATGGTCAGGAAACGCTCATCAGGATGAAGATGCTGGTCCTCATCCCAAAACAATCCAACTATGCTTCGGAAATAAAGCGCTAGTATGAGCACACTGGCGAGACTACACCATGTTGTTATCCTTCTAGTCATATATCCTTCCCAATCCCTGAACCTAACGACCCAAGCTTCTTCTCTCAAGCAGGAGCTGCTCGAACAACGCCTCTTATGTCGTAGCATAACGCTCTGTAGTATGCCTGTCACGAACCTGATCGGGATCTTCAGCGCAATACACTGGAGTTTTCAGGAGATTACTCGTTGAGCACTATGAGCGCGCGGAATGGCATTTCTGACCTTCTGTAGAGGTCTCTCGAATGGTACACAGGTAAAATGTTTCGACTTGCACGGTTTATAGCGAAGTGGTGCGCCATTACAGCACTCTGCCTTTTGTTCTCCGAATTCTCGGTGCGAGTTTGGGGAGTTTGGCCAACCTATCAACTTGCGGGGAAAGGTGTGGGCGGTGGCAAAGGAATCACTTTCTTTACCTTGGATGCGGAAACCCTCTTTCGCATGATCCCGAACGGGTTGCATCAGATAAACGCCGATGGCTTCCGTGATACTAAGCCTACGAGGCCTGGAGAAAGACTCATCACCGTATCCGGTGATTCCTTTCCTATGGGACTGGTCGTAGAGCCCGAACAAACATTTCCAAAGCAGCTCGAAAAGCTCCTTGCAAACCGCCCGGTCTACAACATGGGCGTGCAAGGCTTTGGCCCTGATCAATCCCTGGTGGCATTCAGACGATTCGGGGTACCGCTGAGGCCGTCTCGTGCACTCCTTGCACTATATCCCTCAAATGACTTTAACGATCTCCTCAAAAATCATCTCTTCGAGACCGATGCCGATGAAGACACCCTAATCCCCGTACACCCCAACCCAATTGAAGAGGTCGTTCCCGTTTTTCGGCTGCCGATGGCGCTTCGATTGATTACCACCGGCCGCTTTCTACCGGCTGCAACTGAGGAACATCTGTCAAACATCCTGTTCAACGACAAGGAGACCGATGACATCGGAGACCAAAACGAGTACCGCAAGGCGCAAACCCTCATGAAACTGGTAATTCGCGAATTCAAAAGAGTTGCTCTGGCGCACTCTATTGTTCCCTCCGCGATCGTCATCCCCTCCTATCGCGATCTAGAGAATGTGCCGACCGGAGCGGCGCGGTCTCATCTCGACGTAGCGGCCCTTGCAATTTGTCGTGATGAAGGGATGGAGGTTATTGATCTATATCCTTCATTTTCAACCTGGCGGGGAGAATCGCTCTATTCGGAGGCAGACAAACACCTCAGTGCCGTTGGGCACGCAGAAGCAGCTCGAATCATTGCTAGAGCTCTCCCGAATACAGAACACCTTCCCCCCGAGCCTCCCTGACCCCTATCAGTGCTAGATCCTTCTCTGAGGGTATAAGAGCAACATTCATTTATATCCACACCAAAGCATTCCTCAGGAGAGCTAGCCATGAATATTCGAGAGATAATGTCGAGAGATCCCATATGCTGCACGCCCGAAACAAACGTCGTGGAGGCTGCTAAACTGATGGTCGAGAATGATTGTGGGCAGATCCCGGTCGTACAGGACCAGCAAAGCCGTCGGCTTGTAGGCGTAGTAACCGATCGGGACATATGCTGCCGTGTAGTTGCACGTAATCTGTCACCAGCCTCGGTGATGATTCGCGATTGTATGTCCTCTCCTGTAGCGACCGTCAAGCCCGACATGCCGGTCAGCGAGTGCCTTCGCATAATGGATGAGAACGTCGTTCGCCGTGTTCCCGTGGTCGACGAACGAGGCGCATGTTGCGGTATCGTGTCGCAAGCTGACCTCGTAGAAAAGGCACCTAAGGATTACGCACAACAGGTTACGCGCAACGCCGGTCAGCAGCGTGGATGGTCATCATCATCCTCGCTGACTCATTAGCAATAGAGAACCCTCTCGCTAACAGGGGTCAGACCACTAGTGAAGGGGGTTATCTTATAGTGATCCCTACCCTCGGAGTGATCGCATGGGCCATCACTCCGAGATGTATATGGCATACGAGCTCTTCGTCGATAGTTTCAACGATTACGACAGAGAGTGGCTAAAGCTAAAACTCAGGGATTTTTCACGGAGGTGCCTCATGGCCGCAGATATTTACAAAGAAAGCCCATCGGGAGGAAATCTCTCTCGAAACGAGGGATTTCATGGAAGTGAACGATACGACCTAGGTTTGTCGCAAGGTACGTCACACGACTTGGTTCGCTGGGGCCCGGTGCTCGCGGGTGTCTTCACTGCGCTATCAGCTACTACGGTACTGAGTGTACTTGGGCTTGCTATCGGTTTCTCAAGCATCGATCCGAACGATACGTTGCGCTCATTTGGAATCGGCGCCGGAGTATGGGGAGCAGCAACTGCTTTGATATCTTTCTTCTTAGGAGGATGGATTTCGGGACGAACGACCGCTCTCGTCGATAACTTTACCCGCGTGCTTCAGGGATCGATGGTGTGGATAGTTACTATTCCCCTTTTGCTGTACGTAATAGCAGGTGGGGCCGGTGCTATGTTCCGAACCCTAGGAGGTGTAGTGCAAACCGGCGTTCAAGCGGCTGCGCCCATAGCTGGCCAAGCAGCGGGACAAGGTGCTCAACCGGCACCAGGGCAACCAGGCCGAGAAGGCGCGCCTCTTGGTCAGCAAGCCCAGGATGCTGCTCGTCAAGCTCAGGATACTGCCCGTCAAGCTGTGGAGAACCTCAGACAACAGGTGACTCCTGAGAGAGTGGAACGCACTGCTGAGGTAGCGAGCAAAGCTGCCTGGAGTGTTCTCTTCTCGATGATTCTCGGACTAGTAGCTTCTGCATTTGGCGGCTATGTCGCATCGAGACGACAGGTTGTACAAGAGATGCCGGTTTCAACAACCGGTCCTACCCAGCAGCCGTATCATTAAGCATTGATTAGTGCTTGAAGGCGAGCGAGTGAGCAGCTAAAAGATTGTTCACTCGCTTTTTCGTCGTTAGGGCCTCGCTCCAGTTTCTTATCTGCTCCATTAGCCGGAAGAAATAGCGCTGGCCAGTGTCCCCCACCCTCACTCATTACTAAAGCGGCGACATACTTTCCCTAGTCGGCTCTCCGGCTCTGAACCGAAACAGCCCTCTCCCTGGTGCAGGGCACTTCTGAAACAAACAGGTCAGCCCCGATACGTCCTATCTATCTAGTGGTGAGGGATAGAAAGGCTCGTCTTTGGACTTTTTTATAACGGCTATACGGTCGGTTGGTTGTTAGGGAGTATTGCCACCGGGCTCCTATACAGTAGGTCTCTCTCTCTTCTCGTCGCATTCGCCGTCACAACTCAACTCATTTCCATCCCGATATTCGCAATAGCCGGAAGGTGGCAGCGAACATGAATACACTGACTGGGAAGTCGGTAAAAAAGACGGCATGTCTTCGAGGGGCGTAGTATACTCCCCTAAAGCGCCCTGCTTCCAAACAGCACGGAGACAAGCATGAAAGTTCAAGCATCGGACAAGACCGGGATTCGTTCCATCACCGCAAGCGACTTTGAGCGAGTATCCGAAGTAATCACTCGCTGCCTCAAAGACGTGAATATTAAAGACTACGGAGTAGAGCACATAGCCAAAATGTTACCCACGTTCGCTTCGACCAACTTGGCAGAATGGTTCAGAGGAGCAGACGCGTTCGTCATGGAATCCGGCAGCGAAATAGTCGCTACCGGCACCTTGCGTGGGAG
>JBILFA010000116.1:0-11287 GCA_044351795.1 Bdellovibrionota bacterium
GGAACGGAGATTTCCCCGCGAGCGCAAGGGTAGTGACAGAACTGCGAATGTTGACATCCGATCCCTCGACCACTGCCGCCAAGATAGCAGAAGTCATCCTCAGGGAGCCTTCCCTAGGCGTGCGAGAACTGCACCTGGTCAACTCATCGTACTACCAGCGTGCCAAGGCGATCTCCACGATTACTCAGGCAATTGTACAGGTGGGCATGAAGCCCCTGGCAGAGATGTGTGCGGGACTCGTACTCTTGCAACGCTTCGTTCCGGCGGCAAGGCAGAACAGCGCATTCGCTGCATGCCTGCGAAAGAGCATCATGACCTCGCTGCTTGCAAGCTCACTAGCCTCTCAGCAATTGAGCACTGCGAGTAAAACCCTGGCAACTCGAAACTCCGAGTCAGGACACCTCGCCGGCACCATGGCCGAGATAGGAGTACTACTGATGGCGTTCTACTTTCCTCAGGTGTACGAAAGCGCCGTCAAGCGCTCAGAGCAGAAGAAGCAAGATCTAACTTCCAGCATAAAACAGATCGTCGGATTCTCCCCTGCCAAACTGAGCTCGGAAGTTATAGGGACATTAAATCTCCCGCAATATTACGCCGACGTAGTCAACAAAGCAGAAGTTCTCCTGGACTCCCCGTCTCCCTCCATGGCAGCCAAACAAAACGACCTAGGCGAGATCGCCAAATGTCTCGGCGCGGCGATGTCCATTTCAGATGCAATCACCAGCGTCACCAACCCCAATGAATTAGTTGCTCACATTCGAAAGATCCAGGTCCTCACCGGTTTGAATTCCGAATTCTTGATGAACTCTCTCAGGAATCTCAACACCGGAGTAGTCGAACACTGCGCATCTCTCGAACTCAACCTTCCTCCGTTACCCGAGGTACTTCAGACGATCAGCCTCGATTCAGGCCATGTCTCGACACCCGGCGCAGCCGCTATAGCCTCGAATTCTGCCAAGGTGGAACTCGGTAGAAAACAGGAGGATTTCGACAACTACATTGATGACATCGAAACTGCGATAAATCGCGGCGAACCGACTGCAAATATACTTACCTCTGTCATGGAGGCGTGTGCGTACTGCCTGGGGTTCGATCGTGTACTGCTCTTACTGGCGAACAAGACTCGCACCTCTCTGGTGGGAAGGATGATGCTCGGAAGCATTCCTGGCGTCGATCCTGCGAAGCTTGTTCGAGCCCTTGGCGATGCGGTCCCGGCAAATGCGCCGGATAATACTGCATTCATGGAAGGACGAGTTGTATTTAGCGGTGAGCCTATTTTTCCCGACGGAGTAATGCTCGCGGTGGTCCCGGTAGGCTACGGCAAGCGGGCCGTTGGAGTGGTATACGCTGATCGCTGCTCAAAGCCCCCAGTGCCGCTTGCTCCGCAAGAGCAAGCGGCACTTGTACTACTAGCCGATCTTCTAGACAGATCGTTGCAGAAAGCGACCAAGTCTGCATTAAGCTAATCTTCATGACTCTTACCCGAGGCAGCCGAGTTCTGGTAGTCGATGACGATGCATTCATCCGCCACATACTTCAAGCCATGCTCGAAGCTGAGGGGTGCACCGTTGTGCTTGCCGAGAATGGAGCAGACGGCCTGTCGGTTTTGAAATATGAGTACGTGCATAACCCTGCTGCGTGCCCCTTCAAGCTGATGGTTCTCGATGTGATGATGCCCAAGATGACGGGGCTCGAGATGCTTGTGGAGTTGCGTAATGACCCACAGCTCCACAGCCTTCCGGTCTTGATGCTTACTGCGGAGGGAAAGCCGGAGGATGTGGCGCGTGGATATGCAGCAGGCGCGAGCTTTTATATGACCAAGCCCTTTGACAGAGCACAGCTTCTCGAGGGTGTAACTGCGGCACTTAAAGGACGCAGCGAGCCGTCGTGATGCACGATGGCGACCTCATCCGGATCATCCCTCTGAATCGGCTACGGGACAAGCTACCCGTAATCTGATATACCATGTCAGATGCTCGAAACACTGATGAACTCCCAGGGTATAATGGCGTATCTGCTGGTATTTGCCCTGCTCATTGTGGGTGCATTCGGCTTTCCCATGCCTGAGGATATCTCGCTCATCACCGGCGGCATCCTCATCCACCTTCAACACGCCAACCTCTGGATCATGGCTGTAGTATGCTACCTCGGAATTCTAATCGGAGACCTCGTCATCTATCGAATCGGCTGGGTGACGGGCCCGCGGCTCTTCCGACGTAAGGCATTTCGCCGCCTCGTCACGTCGTCACGCCTCAAAGCAATCCGTCACAACATCGAACGCCGTACCTTCTTCACGATCCTCATAGCTCGCCATCTGTTCTATCTTCGAACTGTGACCTTTCTCGTATGCGGTGCGGTTAGAGTTTCACCTTCTCGATTCATGGTGGCTGATGCAATCGCGGCTCTCATTACTACGCCGCTCATGCTCGGGCTGGGTTACTTGTTCGCGGAGCATTACGAGGCCCTGCTCGTGTATGTGAAACAGGTCAAAATCTCACTCGTAATTGCCGGAATTCTGGGACTTTTTTACTTTACTTTCAGATATTTCAAGATAAAGCGGCGCTCTCCATAGCCGACTTTGTACACGGTGCATCGGAAAGCGCGGAGTAGCAAGCGGCTCAATTCGCCTGTTATGTCCCTAACGAGTTCGTGGTAGACGCTTCTCCTCTTCCTCCTCCTAATCCTTATCCTTATCATCATCCTGCACCTGCACCGGTTTCCTGATTCTCATCCGGCGACTTCCGTAAGGATACGGTAGCGCCGTTATTGGCGATTGATTTGAGTTTGGTTCTGGCAAGTTCAGTCATTGGCCGCAAACGGCAATCAACGCTACCAAATTTCCTTGATGATGAAGAGGAAACCGGTGCAAGTGCAGGATGATGAATAGTAGGAGGACTTGGTACCGCTAGTATGCTCGTTGAGGACATACCAAGAGCGTCGGCGGGACTGTCGCCCGTAACGCAAGCGTTGTTCCGGTGCCACGACCGGAGCTAACCCACTACGCCCTCAAACATCTGACGCTCGGCCAGCTCCATTGCGCGTACCACCGCGAATTGCGTTCTCGCGCGATCGAGGTTGTGTTCGGTACGGTGAATCCTAAAATAGGTATCGCCTTGCAGGAAATCCGTCAAAAACCTCACTCCTAAAATGAGCGCCAGTACCCGAGGTGAAAGGTGCAGTAGCTCTCGCTCACGCGACGTGAGAGTTGGCCCGAATTCCTTCATGTAACCTTCGCAGATCGCTCGATAAAGGGAAAAATCGAAGCACACCTTCGAGAGGTCCCTTTCATCCTCGTCACAGGGCACAGCCGTATTACGAACCAGATCCCCAAAATCGAAGAGTGGAGTACCCGCCATGCAGGTGTCGAGGTCAAGCAAGCAGACGGCCGACTCCCCGGCCGAGTCGAAAAGCACGTTGTTGAGCTTCATGTCGTTGTGCGTGATTCGTGAGGGGATGTCTCCCGACTTGAGCGCTGTGATCAATAGGCCACCGACATGTGCACGTTCTCGTGCGAAAGAGATCTCTGACGCTGCCTGCTTCACACGTCTCCGTTCGTCTCGCTCGACAGCTTGCTCAAAAGCCTCGAACCGTTTAATCCCATTGTGAAAGTCAGGAATGGTATCTATCAACGCAGTCGCAGGCACATCTGACAGAATACGTTGGAATCTACCCAAGACGGCCGCCGCCTCCCTGGCCACCTGCGGACTTGGACATACATCGTACGAAACAGTATTCTCAATGAATTCGAAGGTCCGCCAATACTCGCCCTTCTCATCCTGCACGAATCCCGTGTCAGTGCGTGTGCGGATTACTGTTAGCGTAGTCTCGCCCGGATTCCCAATACCTCCTATGAGGGATCGGCGCAATCTATCCGTTACTATTTGCAGGTTACTCATCAAACCGGGGATATCCTCGAAGATGCGGTGGTTCAGAACCTGATGAATATAACGCTTACGAGCGCCGGAAACCTCCCAGGTGCCTACATAGGTACGGTTGATGTGTCCGCGCTTGAGTTCCTCAATCGCCAACAACGTACCCGGTATATCAAACTGACTAAGGAGGTTTACCGGTACCGAACTACTCTGATCCATACAGTTTGTTCCCTACTCTAACGTCTGAAACGCATCCACTCTGACTATTCGGCGGCTGCGCTTAGTGCGTCGTATACGAGCCATCCTCTTCTTGAGAAAGCCCACGAGAAGCCGAGACGTCGCTCACATTCGAATAACTTCCTGTATCTGCCGCGTACCCTGCTGCCTCATCTCCTAACAAGGCATCGACGAAGTCCTCACGTGAAAACGGGATTAAGTCCTCCGCTTTCTCCCCTACTCCGACGTACAACACCGGAACCTTCAGTTCCTGCGAGATTGCAACGACAATCCCTCCGCGTGGAGTACCGTCGAGCTTAGTGATCACGAGCCCGGTCAGACTAACAGCGCTATTGAATTCCCGCGCCTGCGCGAGCGCATTTTGACCGCTCACTCCATCCAAAACCAACACAGTTTCGTGCGGCGCATCAGGGATGTGCTTCCGGATCGAATTACGAATTCCTTCGAGTTCCTGCATCAAATTAGCCTTGGTGTGGAGACGCCCTGCTGTGTCGATCAAAACGACGTCAACATTCCGTTCCTTAGCTGCAACCATCCCATCGAAAACGATCGTTCCGGGTTTGGCATTCTCCGCACCGCTGATCACCTGCACATCAAGCCGTTTTCCCCACTCTATGAGCTGCTGAACAGCCGCAGCTCGAAAGGTATCGGCCGCTACTAGCACAACTTTTTTACTCTGCTCACGGTAGCGGGCAGCAAGCTTGGCGACCGTGGTGGTTTTTCCGACACCGTTAACTCCTACTACGAGAATCACCAGGGGCGCTTGCGATGGTTGATACATGCGATGGTCACGAGGAACATCTATCAACTCTTTCAACACCCCGGCCTTCAGCAGATGTTTCAAACGCCCCTCACTCAGGCTTTCCTCACCTCGAGCGGCGTTCTTGACCTGCTCTACCAGCGAGGCCGCACAGCGCGCCCCGACATCACTGGAGATGAGTAGCTCTTCGAGGTCGTCGAGCGTGGTTTGATCAATTCGTGGAGTGCTCTTGAAAAGACCGGTAATTCTCTCCAGAAACGAGGTCCTGGTCTTTGAGAGGCCACGGGCCATGGCACCATGCTGCTCGATACGCGCGGCAGCTCCGAGGCCTCCCTCCCCGAAGCTTCCCCCTGCTCCTCCTCCGGGAGCTGGAGCACCACCGCCGCCTTCACCGGGTCCCTTCTTCGTCTTTTTCGTATCACCTCGGACATCTGCCGCTATCTCGTGAAATTTTTCGAGGGTCTGATGCAGCTCCACACGTAGAGTTTCCAGTGAGCCCTCGAGGAGCTCTACACGCTTGAGCAGTATCGCCATCGAGGTGGTCTCTCGTGTGGAGGGCCCTCGCTTCTTGAGCAAAATAAGCAGTGTAAACAGCAGCGCGAACACGAGAAGCATCACGGCCGCCAGCGTTCCGGAATGGAACATCTCAACAATCTCCCGAGCTGTGAAGTTGACTTGTTTAAATAGCTCTTCCATGTTCCGTGCCCTCAAATATGCCTGTACTTCACAGAAGCGACCTCGTCTACCGGGAAAGCGCTACGTTGCTGCCCGAACCGCTAGGGCGCCACGTGTGAAGTTAGTCGATACACACAGCTGACGACCTCGCATGGAGAACATCGACCCGCTGTGCAACCGCACGGTTACGCTACTTGTTTGACCGCTTCGTGTAAAGAAACGGTAAGAACCTTGGAAGCTCCAGGGGTAGGCATGGTTACCCCCACCAAGGTGTCTGCAGCTGCCATCGATTGCTTGTTGTGAGTAATCATGAGGAACTGAGTGCGGCTACTCATCTCTTTGATAAAGGAGACAAAGCGATGCACATTTGCTTCGTCAAGGGGCGCGTCGACCTCGTCGAGTACACACAGCGGACTCGGACGAACCATGAACATGCTAAAAACCAACGCGATCGCGCACAAGGCCTTCTCACCGCCTGAAAGCAGATCGATGCTCTTCGGCTTCTTGCCTGGAGGGCGAACGAGAACCTCTACCCCGGACTCCAAAGGCCTACTCGGATCGATCAAGCGCAGCTCTGCGCTTCCACCTCCAAACAATTTCGGGCCGAAGTATGCGAAGTTCTTGCTGATAGCCTCGAAGGTTTGAGCAAATCGCCGCGTACATGCTTCAGAGAGCTCTCCCAAAGTTACTTGTAAAGTCTCCGCTGCGCGGATCAGGTCGTCCTTCTGAGTGGTCAAATCATCCAGGCGCTTGCTCTCGATCTCGTGTTGATCTACTACACCGGGATCAACCTCTCCCTCACGCTCCAAGCGCTGACGTATACCTGAAACCTTTCCTTCCAGCTCACCGCGCGCTCTATCATCCAAGCGTTCGACACTTTGCGCAGCTTCCAAGAGAGTAGTGAGCACCTCCTCTCCGAGCTTTTCTCGAATATGAGCCTGCGCGCTGCCGATCTCTCCCTGCAAGCGCTCCGAGGACATCCTCTCTCGATACAACCGATCTCGACACGCCTCGTACCCCTGGCGCTTGAACTCTACCGCACGCAGCATCTGCGCTGAGCTGTCACGGAGAGCTCGACGTTTATTCTCCAGCTCGCGCAACATGGTAGTAGCTTCATTGAGGGCACTTTCGAGGTCTGAGTTATCCTGCTGCTTCAACACCGAGATCTTCTCGGTCACTTCGGCTATCGACTCCTCCAGGGTATCGAGCTGCTGTTGGAGCTCCTGTGCCTGCGGCTCGATCCTCTGAATATCACTCTCGAGCTGCATACACATCTTTCGCTCGCTCTGCAAGCGTCCTCTGATCTCACCTTGGCGGTTCCCAATCTCACGCAAGCGGGCTTGCGATTGTTGGATCATCCTGACGAGTTCTGCATGCCGACGCTCGTCGGCTGTGATACGAGCAGCAACCTCGTCACGCTCCGCTACCAAAACATCATAGGCGCCTTGGTTCTCGTCGATGATACGGGTCGCCTCGTCCACCTTACTCTTCATCTGGATGACGCCACCCTCGTGCCGCAGGCTATAGAAGCTCCAGGCCGAGACCAGATCGCCGCTTTCGGTAACGATCACCGCTTCATCGCCGAGGCCGCCTACAGCCTTTCCGAGCTCGAAATACCGGAATGCTGAATCTAAATCCGCTGCGACGAATACTGATGCAAGGAGCTTCGATACCAGGCCGTGACTCCACGGCATGGTTTCAACGTGCGAAAGCAGGGGCGAAATCCCCTCCATCTCTGGGAATTCACCACCCACCTGCGGCTCCTCGGGCACTGCCGCGAACAAGCCGACACCGATCCCCCTTTTGTTCGACGGATCTGCCTTGAGAACCACCTCTTGAAAAGCCCGAGCCACCTTTGTTATTTCGTCGACTACTAGAAAAGACGCCCGCTCCGCTAACACCGATTGGAGCGCCTTAGTGTATCTGTCAGATACTTTGATACCGTCTACGAGCAACTTATAATCGCCGGTTATCTCTACTGGCATCTTGTTTTCACCACCCAAGGCACGCTTCAGGTGGGTAAGCGGCGAAGCAGCCGTGAGCTGCGCTTGAAGCGCTTCGCGTCGACTCTGCGCAGACACCAACTTGTCGCGCATCTCGCGAATGGATCTGTCCCTGAGCCTCTGTTCTTCACGAAGAACCTGCACGTTCACAGAGAGCTGTTTGAGCTCATCCTCTCCGGATAAATCAAGAGCCCGCAAAGACTCCTCGAGCTCCTCTTCTTGCGCTTCCAGTTTCGTCAAAGACTCCTTGGATTCATGCTGACGCTGGGACAACATTACCTTGCGCTCGTCAAGCCGACGGATCTCGGTGGAGCGCGCGTGTACCAAAGAATTGAGCTCTCGTAGCTTAGCTTCGCACAGACCTATCTCCCGACCTCGCTTGGTCAATTCATCCTTGATCTGATCCGCTTTGAACCGAAGGTGCTCGATCTCAGAATCGAACCGAACCGACTCTTCGCGCGCCTGCTGCTCGGAGCTCTGAGCCTCCGTCAGCTCAGCTTGAGCATCCTGTTCCGCCTGAGCTAAAGCGTCAATGCGTCTCTTCACGTCTTCTATCTTAGAGCCGAGCTTCACCAGGGTATCGGTGAAAAGCTCGCGTTCTGCAACAACGAGCTCCTCCTTGAGTTGTGCGCGAGTGACGGCTCGAGCCGCCTGACGCTTCAGGCTCGCGACCTGACGCGCCACCTCTTTGATTACATCGTCAATTCTCACAAGCTGCCCCTGGGTGTCTACCAGGCGCTTTCCTACAGCGTTCATATGCTCACGAAAGCCCGCAATATGAGCGGCTTCTTCGATTACCAAGCGACGTTCGTCAGGTTTCGCCGAGATAATCCGCCCGATCTCACCCTGCGCTATGATTGTGTATCCTCGTGCCGCTAGACCAACCACACGGAAAAATTCCTTGAGATCCTTCAACCTGCACTGCACTTTATTGATGAAGAACTCCGATTCGCCGCTACGGTACAATCGTCGAGTAATCTGCACCTCGCTTACCGACTGCAACCACGCGTACTTCGACAGGGACGCCTTGATATCAGCAAGGAAATCTCCAGTGGCCGTCTCCGCAACAACGGAAGTCGCAGACGCTTGAATGTCTGCAGCGGTCATCGGTGGCGCATCTGACAGGCTCTCCGCCTCGCCCTCGAGCGCTTCTACTGCCGCATCCTCGGCTAGAACGACGTCGGTATTCTCGGGGCCGAGCTGATCGCAATTCTCCGGCTCTCCGATCGCACCTGCTGCGACCTCTTTTGCGGTAGTCTGGCCTTGCTCGGAAATAACGGTCTGCGCTGCATCAATGACACCGACCGGGGCGATACCCTTCTCTCCGATCTCAATCTGCTCATAGTATGATACCAGATCCTGATAAAAACTGTCCTTGTCTGCCCGTATTACGATCGATACCTCTGCCAAGCCGAGAGGTCTCAAGGATTCTGTTCCATTGAAGATTACGTCTTCAAGTAGATCTCCGCGCAACTGCGAGGCCCGAGTCTCTCCAAGGACCCATCGCAGGGCATCAACGACGTTGGACTTTCCACAACCGTTGGGACCAACAACCCCGGTAATCCCCGTTTCGAGGGGAAGCACCAAACGCTCCATAAAGGACTTGAAGCCGAATATCTCTAATCGCTCTACACGCATCTGAACATCACTACAGAAAAATCGATACTCCTTGTGGAAACCGGGATTCCCACGCCCAATCGTTTAACATTGTTAAATCAAGAAAGCACTAGGGAAACGTGCATGGAGAGTACGAGGTCGTGCCTGCTAAGACAACGGCAGCCTTTACCCCGCTGTCAACGAGCACAAAGGACGAAGCACTACTGGTTTGTATAGTGTTTTCGACCCGATAGGAGTGAAAAACGACTGGAGTCATGTGACAAGGGTCCATGTGAGGTGGGAAATTTTTCGGTCGCCGGATTAGTCGAGTGACTCCTCGTCGCTTACGTGCTTACGCTGCTCTTCTGGCCTCTTAGCGTCAGCCTCGGGACCACTCGACGACGGCGCTGAATCGCTTCCCACTGAGCCGATCAGCGCCGAACTGAGGCGCCGGGTCAGCTCCCCGAGACTCCCCTGCTCTGGAGCCAAAATCGCTAGTGAGTAATCCAGTGCGGAGAGATACGAAAAGACGACGGAGACCAACAAAAGGTTGAGCCCCACGAACTGAAAGGTTATGCGCAGACCAAAGAGCGGAAAAGAGTAGTCGTGAAGCAAGAGCGCCAAGATGCTCACCATCTGAAGAAAGCTCTTAACCTTGCCACCAGCCTTTGCCGCCACGATGGTGCCATCCTTGGCAGCAAAAGCTCTTAAACCCGTAATCCACAACTCCCGTGCCAAGATCAGCACCACCATCCAACCTGGAACAAAGGAAATACACCTATCGTCTCGCAACGCGACTAACATCACCAGCGCCGCCATTACCAGAATCTTGTCAGCCAGCGGGTCAAAGAGCTTTCCAAAATCGGTTACTGCGGCATATCGCCGCGCCAGAATTCCATCCGCGTAGTCGGTGATCGCCGCACAGACGAAGATAATAGCGGCAAGGTTGAGTTTGCTGCGCGACGGTTCCAGCAACACGATCACAAAGATCGGTATGAGAAAGAGTCGGAGGAAGGTCAACCAATTAGGGAGACGTTTGTACCAGTCAGCCATGAGACGCGATACTATACTGTTTTTTGAGCTGTAGTACACGCCTCACGTAATCCTGAGTTTCAGAAAACGGAGGTATCCCGTTGTAGCGCTGCACCGGCACATCTCCCGCGTTGTAAGCGGCCAGTGCATACTCGATGTTATTGTAACGACGGATTAGTTGAGCGAGATAGGAGGTTCCTCCGTAAATATTGGACTCTGGCACGAATGCATTCCTAACGCCCAACATACGGGCTGTAGCTGGCATCAGCTGCATCAACCCCACCGCCCCTTTTCGGGATACGGCTCGGGGATTAAATGCCGATTCAGCATGAATGACGGCTTTTATGAGAGCCGGATCGACCTTGTGCTCCCGCGCTGCCTGTTGAATCGCATCCGAAAAAAGGTGTGGGTAGATTTTTCGAGCTCTCCCGTTCGGGCTTCTTGAGTATGAGGCCCCCTTCATATAGGAAACTCCCTCGCTCCGGGCTTTGAATATCTGCGCCTCGACCCCTGGCCCCGGCATACGATTCGTGAACCGAATAGACCCGTCATTCTCGCGGATCACGAAGATACGCGCATCGCTCGCGTTTGCAATTGTGCTCCCTGTTCCTGTCCACGAGCATAGAAGCACTAAAAAGAACATCAACAACGACCGAACCGGTGCCCCATTCAAATGGGCATTCCTAGTCATCGTAGTATTCATATCGTTGTCTCTCTACCTAGCGTTCACACCCTGCTAAGTTGGGATGCGAGGTGCACGTCTTGGGCTACAGAGAAACGACGGACCTTTGAGGGTGATCTCGGTAAGATACTGAAATGACGAGCACAATGCCGTTTTAATTAGCTCTTATCTGAGAGCCTCTTGGCCTAATACTGGCTCATGAAGGCGCTTGATTGGCCTGTGGAAGAGCGGAGGCGGATGCCTGTTGCAGGATCTCGAGACAAGGCATCTCAGCAACGGGAGAGAGCGCACGATGAAGCCTGAAAGCTCCACCGTGCGCCCTGTGTGAGACGCTCTACGACCCCGACGATTATCGCAGGAGCGAGAGAGCCAGAGACGGAGCCTGGTTCGCTTGCGCGAGAACAGAGGCACCGGCCTGTTGCAGAATGTT
>JBILFA010000208.1:0-3097 GCA_044351795.1 Bdellovibrionota bacterium
CAGCCGTTCTACTGCCAGGAGCCTTCTATGCTCTCAGGGAAAAAAAACTACCTCCCATCAAAGCGCTTCGCTCCGCGGGTGTTCCCATCGCCGTGGCAACTGACTGTAACCCCGGCACGAGCCCCTTTTCGTCGCTTCGGATGATGATGAACCTTGCCTGCATCATCTTTTCTTTATCCCCCGAAGAGGCGTTGATGGGAGCAACCCGAAACGCAGCTTTGGCGCTTGGTAGAGAAGAGAGACTGGGCACAGTGGCGGTAGGCAAGGAGGCCACCCTGTGCGTCTGGAGCACCAAGGACGTAGCCTCTATCGTCTTTGATCTGTCTCGTCCTCTACTGTATAAAACTTTCATTCGTGGAGAGGTGCAGCATGCATAGCCCTCCAGAGATGTCAGCGTGGGCTGGCCGGGTAGACGTTGATCCCGCGGGAGACACCCGCCGCGTACATCAAGTTGTGCAGCCTTTTAGTGAGGCCTCTAAACCGGGATTCGTCGTGTTAGGCTTTTGCAGTGACGAGGGTGTGCGTCGGAACGGGGGACGTGAAGGCGCAGCGCAGGGTCCTCGAGCGATACGCAAGGTTCTCGGCACCATGGCGTGGCACGCAGGCGATACCCATCTGGCTGATTGGGGTGATCTACAGATCGGCAGCGAGGGCCTCGAGGGACTCCAAACGGAGCTCCAGAGCGCCACCCAAGCTCTGGTTGCTGCAGGACACATCCCACTCGTGCTCGGAGGAGGCCATGAGGTTGCCTTCGGTACAGGCTCAGGAGTGCTTCTGTCGGGGCGCAAGACAGCGACTCTCGGCATCATCAATATAGACGCGCATCTCGACCTTCGGGTTGCAAACGAAAGGAACTCCGGCACTTCCTTCTCTGCACTCATGGATCTCTCCGCTGCAGAGCGACGCACAGTGAGCTACCTATGTATCGGCACCGCTCTGAGTTCGAACACTCCTGCTCTTTTTTCGCGCGCAAAGAGCCTCGGTGCTGAGTGGCTGATGGACGAAGAGGTGCTCGCAAGCGCGCAAGCTGCAGAGAGTGTCGTAAACGAGCTGCTCAGCGCAAGCGACGATCTGTACCTTTCAATTGACATGGATGCTTTTCCAGCACATGAAGCTCCCGGCGTGAGTGCGCCAGCTGCTCTGGGGGTCCCCGCGGCGATCTTGCTTCCTGTGATCAAGACAATAGTGCGCTCCGGCCGCCTGCGTGCGGTGGATGTTGCAGAGCTGAATCCCACCTTCGACCTCGACAACAGGACTGCCAGGCTTGCCGCCAGAATCATTCACGCAATTATTCACGAGAGGCTAACGTGACATTCACCCGTAAAGACCCATCGCGAGTCATCAAGGCCGCCACCGGCACCACACTATCGGCGAAATCGTGGCAAACCGAGGCTGCACTCAGGATGCTCATGAACAATCTTGATCCAAGCGTAGCAGAGAGGCCGGAGGAGCTCGTGGTATACGGCGGTATCGGCCGTGCTGCTCGCTCTTGGGAGTGCTTTGACGCGATTGTCAAAACATTGCTGGCCCTTGATGACACGCAGACACTCCTCGTGCAGTCCGGAAAGCCGGTTGGTGTCTTCGACACGAATCGTGATGCGCCGCGCGTGCTCATTGCAAATTCGAACCTCGTGCCCCATTGGGCTACGTGGGAGCACTTCAATGAACTCGACCGCAAAGGTCTCATGATGTACGGCCAGATGACGGCCGGTTCGTGGATCTACATCGGCACTCAGGGGATCGTACAGGGTACCTACGAGACCTTCGTTGCGGCGAAAGAGAAGCACTACGGTGGTAACGCAAAAGGCAGGTGGATCGTTACTGCCGGCTTAGGCGGCATGGGAGGTGCGCAGCCACTCGCAGCAACCATGGCTGGCTTCTCGATGCTGGCTGTGGAGTGCCAACAGTCCCGCATCGACTTTAGGCTCCGCACTGGATACCTGGACGAGCAAGCTTCGAGTCTGGACGACGCTCTCGCGCGTCTCGAGAAGGCTAAAGCCCAAGGGAAGGCTGTTTCGATCGGCCTGCTCGGAAACGCCTGCGAGGTGCTGCCGGAGATCTTGGCACGCAACATCAAACCCGACCTCGTAACCGATCAGACGAGCGCACATGATCCGCTGCACGGATATCTTCCGAAGGGTTGGCGCTGGGAGGAATACGTCGCGCGTGCCGAGCGCGAGCCGAAGGAAGTGACAGCCGCAGCCCGCCGCTCGATTGCCGAGCACGTCTCTGCTATGGCGGAGTTTCAGCGCCGCGGCGTACCTGTATTCGATTATGGCAACAACATTCGGCAGGTTGCCCTCGACGAAGGTGTCAAAGACGCATTCTCTTTTCCCGGTTTCTTGCCCGCCTATATTCGCCCACTTTTTTGCGAGGGCATCGGTCCCTTTCGCTGGGTTGCCCTTTCAGGCGACCCAGAAGACATCTACAAAACTGACCGAAAGATGCTGGAGCTGATGGCAGGTGATAGTCGCCTCGAGAGCTGGCTCTCCATGGCCCGCAGCCGCATACAGTTCCAAGGGCTCCCTGCTCGAATCTGTTGGCTTGGACTCAAGGACCGTGCGCGGATCGGTTTGGCGTTCAACGAGATGGTGATGCGTGGAGAGATCTCCGCGCCCATCGTGATCGGTCGCGACCACCTCGACTCAGGCTCCGTAGCGAGCCCAAATCGTGAGACCGAAGGGATGCAGGACGGTTCCGATGCTGTCTCTGACTGGCCGCTCCTCAATGCGCTCCTGAATACTGCAAGCGGCGCAACCTGGGTTTCCCTCCACCACGGCGGCGGTGTGGGAATGGGGTACTCACAGCACTCGGGAGTTGTGATCGTGTGCGATGGCACCGAGCAGGCCGCTCAGCGCATCGCCAGAGTGCTTAGAAATGATCCGGCTACCGGCGTGATGCGCCATGCTGATGCGGGCTACGAGATAGCCAAGAGATGCGCGCAAGAGCAAGGGCTTCTGCTGCCGATGATTTGACATTCTACCGGGGCTAGTGCGGTCAATGAGTGAATCAGGGATATCAGAGTCGATAGGAAAGGTCCCAGAGACACTGGATGGCTGAGATAAAGGATCACTCGAGAGCGCACTCTGGATACACG
>JBILFA010000209.1:0-3054 GCA_044351795.1 Bdellovibrionota bacterium
TCATTGAACGCTTGTGGCGATTCCTGAAAAAAATTGTCTTATACAAGCGGTACTATGAGCGATTTGCTGATTTCAAGGGAGCGATTCTCGAAGCTTTTTTGCGAACATCAAACAGTATCGTTTGAGAGCTAAAGTCTCTCATGACCCTTAACTTTCACACACTCGGCACTTAGGAGTTTGTTGTCTTCTACGGCGCAACTTGGCTCCGCCAAGATTGCGCTCGCCCAGCTATTCTCATTCATTTTTTTCAAAAATGAATGAGGCTGGGTTTAGAGTAAGTTTCCCGGCTGTCCGCTTCTCTCTATGAGATTCCCCTACTTTTATACCTAAGCTCCCTCGGCCTCGTAGGACGAAATCTTTCTCTCGGCCCTGCAAGGGCGCTAAAGGACTAGAAGGGCACGAGAGGGCGTCTTTTTGAGCCCCTAATGTGCAGTTCTCTGGAAGCGTAGCCGACCCCAAAAGGTACAATGAAAGACGTTATACGCTGATGAATGCTGATGAGAAAATATACGAGGATGCCAAAACTTTCTCAGAGACCTCCTGGTTCCAAGCAAGAAACTATGCGGAGGCTCTAGGTCGACCACCGATCTCGGTCGTATCGGTGATTAGGAAGTTGCTGGCTGACGCAGAGCAAGACCCATGGATGCTTAGTCCAACGGGAATATTCCTCCTTAGCCGATTCTTCAATAGTCCGTCGTTTCAGTCTCTCTACTTCCACGCCATCTCTATGTTCAAGAAGGAGCGGTTGCAGCCGGAGGATGAGCCCTTTACCACACGCGATTTCTTGGAATCCTTCTCTGGTAAAGAGCACGCAGTTTTGACGGGACTGGTCTTTGTTCACCGAATGGCGCGCAGGGGAGGAGACCGAGACCTGCTGCAGAACATCGACGAGTGGCTTCAACGAGGAGTGAATCTCGGCTGGTACATCGGCAAGTCTTTAAAGCCTGTTGGTACGGAGGCTGGCATGTTAGTGGGAAGCTTGCCATGGATCGGTTTGCTTCCCTTTGCGAAGTGCGATCAACAGGGTCTCAAGAGGTATATCCGACACCTCAAAAGCCGGAACCTCGCCACGACTGACCCGAACTTCGAGTATGATCAATGGTGCTGCACCTCACTTCAGGTAGGACTGCTATTATTGCAACGATTGGGTTTCGGCATGAACAAGCTCGTGCCTCTCATGCGCGCCATGACTACTCACTCGCCGATACCTTCCAAAGACCCTAAGGAGCGCGCGTATCGCGTAGTCGAGGTATGGACGCGTTACTTACTTGAGGTGCGTAAGACGCCCTCCATGCCGCTGCAACCTTCGTACTACCTAAGTAAAGAGCGCATCGATCAGATTTCAGCCGAAGTGCTGATGAGCTATGCCCCGCGGATAACAAACTGGCTCTCTGCGCAGTCCTCGTACCTTACGCCGGAGACGGCCCCACAGCTTTTCGTTGGCCATGTACAAGCGGACACTACCGCAGACTGCGGTAGTGGTAAGGATTCGAACATGCCTGATAAATCGTCGATGTCGGTTGCTGATTCGGGCCGGATTGAGCAGCTCTTAATCCTACAGATGCCGGAGGACATCGAAGAATCCGGGGATCCTTACGCCCCTATATCCAACGTTCTTACGGATGAGGAAGCGGCCATCCTCAACGATGTGGAGGATGGCTCTACCTCAGACTGAGATCACACGCGCCCAGCGAATGAAGGCTCACCGAAAGCCTTTTGTCGAAGCTCCTCTAAGTGAAGCTTGACCTCGTCAGGTAGGTTCGTACCACCGCTGCCGGTGAACTCGTCAGTGGTCATGTCGCGATACACCCGATAAGCTCGTTGCGCATCTTTAGTGCCCGGAAATTCGCTAATGCACTGTTCGAGATACATTCCAGCCCAGCTCTCCGCGAAGTAACCGGGAAGGGAGCCGTATGCAAAGCCGAGCAGGTAGAGGCCGCGTCTGCGTTGTTCGGGGCTGACCCCTCCCTTCTCCAACATGTCGTGAATGATAGCCGTTCCACGAAGGAGAGAGACGTCGTCTTGATAGTATTCGAGACCACGGGCAGCGCCGGCTAGGATCAATTTTTCTCCGGTCGCGAGCGAGTCGTATTCCGTCGGCGTTTTGCCTTCACGCCATTTCTCCAAGCTCTCTATCCAACCTCGAACTTCGTGTGCGTCCTCTTCGGGAAGCTTTGAGGTAGCGAGCACGCTCTTGAAGAGCGCGATGCCCTCGTTAGGACTTTTGTTGATGCGTGTGACCACAATGAGGAGGCTACGAAGAGCTTCATCATACGAGAATCGGAAGGTGGGATCCTTCAGGACCTGGAGGAGGGCCTCTTGCGCCTGCGGGAACTGGCGGGTCGCCAGAAGAAATCGAGCACGATCGAGCGCGTCCAGGGACGGGTCGATAGCGCCTTCGTTCGAATAGCTGGCAGACACCTTGTACGTCGCGTGACATGCGAAGCAGCTGGAGGGGATTCCTCGTGCACGCCACCATGCATAGGAGACCTTGCCCTCGGAAAACCGCCGAGTGGCATCGTCGAGCAGGTTGCTCATGAGGGTTAGGTTCTCGCTGAATCCGGGCACCTTTCGGTAGCGAGAGGGGATACTCTCGAGGGAGTGAAAATTCGCACGCAGGTCCTGAAGCAATTTGCCCACTTTTTGCTTGTTTGCCGGAGCGGAAAACCGGTCTTGATCGGCGATGAAGGGCTGGAGCTCTCGGAGCGGCTTCAGCAGCGAGTGCATGCCCTCTTTGACCTCCTGAGCGCGAAGCGGCTCGGCGAGCAGAAGGGGGTGAGCCAGTGTAGCAAGGAGTAAAATGAGGGAGCTTTTCTTCATAACATGTTTCCGACGAAGCCTACGTGCTGGTTATCGTTGTATGGTTACCTCATTCATACCGCACAGTTGAGTGATGAGCACCATATCTTGTGGTTACATCCTAGGGAAGCGAGGCAAAACCTTCCCGTAGCGAGAAAGAGGAGGTTGGGTTGATATTCGATTTTCGCGACGGGGAAAAACCGCAGATGTATCCGCTGCGATACATTGAGGATTTTTCACCGTCGTGAAAATTGA
>JBILFA010000210.1:0-3049 GCA_044351795.1 Bdellovibrionota bacterium
AGCTTGAGCGACGGGCTGCAACGGGCTCTGTGGGAACTTGGCGGGGTGCCGCAATGTCACCGTAGCGACCGACTGAGCGCTGCGGTCCACAACATGGGATCCCCCCTCCTCTGGTCCACCCCAACTATGTCTTAGACCGCTTTGCGGCCACGACATGTGGACCGGGGGCCGAGCTAACGGGTAATTCAGGAGGGGAAAAGCTGCAGAATCTGATACAAAGATGTGCCGGATGCACTCAGATGGCCAGGCTCACGCACTGATGACGCCTGGATAACTAACTCCAGGCGCGAGGTCACCTTCGGAAAGGGATAGATCCGCTGCTAACGAGAACTACAGAACATTGCAAAGCTGTGGCGCCGGAGGGATAAAACACCCGGGTGGCCAAGGAATATTACGATAGCCTTGCTTCATTAACTCGTAACACTCCCTACACCGCTTGATAAACCAATCGTACTGCTCTAAGTGCGCAAGTCGTCTGGCTACCGATGATGCGTACATGAAGATCTTACGCTCCTTGCGCGGAGGTATGTACTCATCAGTAACTACAAAGCCTTCCACTCTCTGGATAGGATCTCTTCTTGGAGCCAGTTTAGCTTCTTCCTCCCTCACCTGCGCTACAATTCTAGCTCTCACGCGCTCAATCTCCTCTGGGTCAGAGATACCAAACGCTTCAAGCCACCTGAATGGGTATATCCGCAGGGTGTGAGTCTGTCTCGCACTCGCCTTTTCTTTGAGTTCTGCAATGAATCTGCGTTCCTCTGAGTGCGAAGGATTCCGCTGTGAGAGGGGCTCAATGTCTGTAGCAAGGATCCAAGGGACCTCTTTCTCAATTACAGCATGCAGATCTGCAGGCGCGGCCAGAAACTCCTTCCAGGTATTGCACCCTTGGTAGTGGTCGATAGAACGAACGAGACCGGCACGAACAGGATTGAGGAAGCTATAAACGAACCGCGCTATAGCCGCATCGAGATCCAGCACCTCACCAAGTGTGGTCCGGTCATCCCATAGCCTAAGGTGTGAGAGTCCGAGGAGCCGCTTGATAAAGTCTGTTAGACGTTTCTTGAGCTGACCATGAAAGAACGTAAGGTAGCGGGTATCGAGAGAAAATAGCTGCATATGCGGATGATTAGCCATCCAGACGTACGCACACACTACCACCTGCTCGGTGGCAAGCAGTCGGGCTATGATGCTTTCGACAAATAGCCTCGTTACCGCACGCGCAGGTAGCGGCAACCCCTGTAGGGCTCGAAAACATACATCGTAGAGCCGCTTGCTGCGGATCATCCTTCTTCGTCGCATACTGTGGTGTTCGTAAATCGGCCACCAAAAGTTGCGTACAGAGGCTAAAAAAACCTAGTTCCAGGTTACCCAGCGGGAACTGCTGTGCAGGGAGCTCCAGGTAGTGGGATACAAAGTTGCCCTGTACCAGTGGATGGGGCTCGCTGCTGAGGGAGGTGTTTTCAGGTCGAGTTGAACACTACTAAATGAATAGCTGCCCTATCGCCAGGGGCTGTCAGATGGAGAAGTCTACTTCTGTACTTACCGCTCTCTTCTTCTCCGACCTCCAATACCCATACAGCTTCTAAGTGGTACGATTGCTGAATGGAGATGGAATTACCGTTACTTCACATGAGATAAAATCCCCTACTGCTCGGATCTTTCATACCTTGGTAGCGACAAGGCCTCATCGGTAACCGGAGACGCCGCAGACGGAAGCATCGAACAAATAGTGCTTCTAAACATCGGGATTAATACATCACACATTCGAGCTAGGTGCCTCTTGTGGCCATCACCACGCGTAAACTCAATCCTCAGTTGTGACGACAATACAACGGGTTGATTGGCCGGGACTGTGACAGTGATCTGCCCTTGCGGTGTTTCGTAGCCTAAGGCGTTACTCCAACCCGCGGCAATCTTTAGTCCGGAGTCTAGCGTAACGGTTACATCCCAACCGCCGCATTCTGTTGTGCTGAAGGATGATCGCTCGGGAGTAAGCCCGACGTCGCGGGCAACCGTCTCGAGGCGTTGTACACATTCTTCCGGAGTTATTGCGCACTCGGTCGCTTCAGGCGTCGCATGCATAGAACATCCCATCTTTATTCGTTGACTTCCACAAGATATCGTTCAGCGGGGCGCTAATCAAGATCGACACTGGCTCGCCAGGTGCCCTTGCGACAAGTTGTTTAGGGAAGCGAGGCACGCCCCTTGCTAGGTACTCTCAGAGATAAGAACTTCCCTCGACCCGCAGGTGAGGTGTGTCATAGGTGGTTAATTCAACATACTATTTATTCTTCAGGCACGCTGTCGGGCGTAAAGAGGGCGTGAACGAAAATTCATATGCACAGAAAGCTACTACCAGTTCTCTTAGCACTCGCGACCCTCGTAAGCACCCTACCTCTTGCATCAAACACCGCTGATGCCACCCCTTCCCCGCGCAAAGTGGCCACGGCGAAGGGAAGGCTCCCCGCGTGCCGCGACGGGAAGGACAACGATCGTGACGGCTTCACTGATTATCCCTCTGACCCTGATTGTCGCTCGCGACGGGGAAGGCGTGAAAAGGGGTCGGCCGTACCTACCCCAACTGCTACGCCACCCTTCACCCCACCCTCCTCGGAAATTGAGCTTGGTGAGAATGTTTCGCTGTGCGGCGCCAGGCCATTTCCGGATGACAATGCCTGGAACATGGATATCTCGGCAGAGCCGGTAGATCCCAATTCACGAAATTTGATTGCAAGTATTGGAGAGAATACAGGGTTGCATCCAGACTTTGGAACGTTTTGGGACGGTGCGCCGATCGGCATTCCTTACGTGGTTGTCGGTAAGGATCAAGCGAAGTCTGCTGTTACCTTCACCTACAACGATGAAAGTGACGCCGGCCCGTATCCAATCCCAGCTAATCCCCCGATCGAAGGAGGAGAGAACTCCTCGGGCGATAGGCACATCATCATGATCGATCGAGACTCATGGAAGTTATATGAACTTTTCGACGCTCACCTCTCTGGTACGAAGTGGACAGCAGGGTCAGGCGCTGTTTTTGATCTCAATTCCA
>JBILFA010000029.1:0-30963 GCA_044351795.1 Bdellovibrionota bacterium
CCGCGTGTTTTTTTTGTCTTTTACGGCGCAACTTGGGCAAGCCAAGATTGCGCTCGCCCTGCTATTGCGAGTGATTTTTTTCAAAAATCACTCGCGCAGGGTTTATTGTGGACAAGAAATCAAAAGCAGAGGAGCAAGGGACCGTGTCTCGTACGTTTATTCTCGATCTCATGCCGTTGGTCTACTGAGGTGTTCGGCATAGCAACCTGCACACGCAGGTAGGTATTTCTCTTCAGCCCCTAGTTCAATCGACGGCCCTTCGACGGTTGGCTTTCCGTTCAGAAATTTGAGGTTAAACAATGCTCGTCGGTTGCAGAAGAAGCAGGTCGTCTTGATCTCGGAGATCTCGTCGGCCAACTCGAACAAGCGGCGAGATCCCTCGAAGAGTTCGGTTCGGAAGTCCGAGCGCAGGCCGTAGCAGATGACTGGAATGTCGAGTTCGATGGCGAGAGAGCGAAGTTGATCAATGACGTGCTTCGACAGAAATTGAGCCTCATCAACAAGGATACAACACACCTCCTCGAACTGGTCAGGATTGAAATCAGTGGTTGGCTCGAGCAAGAGATCCGCATCTCGCTCTAAGCCTGCGCGAGATTTCACAACACTCTCGCCGAATCGATCGTCGAAAGCTGGCTTCATGACCAAAACTCGCTTGTTTTGCTGCCCATACGAGTGAGCTACTGCGAGTAGATTGAGCGTTTTTGCGCTTCCAACGGTGCCGTAACGAAAATAAAGTTTTGCCATATTAAACGTATCATCCAGACTCGTGGTGAGTAACAGGCGCGACAGGGGCTCGGTAATGCCCGCCCAAGTATACGTATATTCGCAGCTCAAATCCAAGCGCAGCCGCGTTCTCGAGTACCCTCAGCGAATTTCTTGGGGTAGGCTCCACTACCGTACGACTCTTTTCTCCGATACTGTAGGGAGGTGTATGTCACGACGTGACAAGAGCGAAGATCAAGAGCGCGAGGTTCGGCTCGATAAGTGGTTATGGGCTGCCCGCTTCTTCAAAACGCGAGCGTTGGCGCACGAAGCGATTGAGGCGGGCCGTGTCTCTGTCAATGGAGACCGGGCCAAGCCGAGCCGCGCAGTCGCAGTAGGCCAAGAGCTTCGTATAGGGACTCAGCGCGGCGAATTCACGGTGATAGTCGAGCGGGTTTCGGCCGCTCGAGGGCCGGCTACGATCGCGGGCACGCTCTTCAAAGAGACAGATGAGAGTAAGAGCGGGCGCGTGGAGTTGGCGGAGATGCACAGGCTCTCACGTGTCGTTGCGCCTGATGAAAGGCCCAACACGCAAGACAGGCGGCTGCTAAGGCGCATCAAGGAGGGAGATTGACCGTGCGCCCCTCATATGGCGGCTACCCGCGAGAGGGTGCCCACTCCGGTTCGTTGGCAAAGACCCAGCGGTAATAGTCTTTGAACTGCAACTTACCGGCGGCCGCCTCATCCACGATGACGGCACACCTTTTGTGCATTTGTAATGCGCTCGCAGTAACTACGGCCTGAATAGGTCCTTCGACAACGCTATGCGCAAACGACCTTAAAAACACGGTGAATAGTTTCGTTTCTGAAACACGGCTATCTGTGGTAGGAATCAGAAGGCTGTGGCTCACACGTCGCGATAATCAACAGGCTGATGCTCGTGCCGGTCGAGCAGCTTTCAGGAGGGCTTTCTTATGTCTCACATTCTTGCGAACCTCCCACAGGGAGAGAGGGTCGGTTTGGCGTTCTCGGGTGGATTGGACACCAGCGTGGCAGTGGCCTGGATGCGGGAGAAGGGTGCGGTTCCGTACGCATACACCGCACACCTCGCGCAACCTGACGAGGCGGATATCGAGTCGATTCCATCGAGAGCGTTAGCGTATGGAGCCGAGAAAGCTCGGCTCGTCGATTGTCGCGCCGACCTTGTGCGGGAAGGGCTCATTGCATTGATGTGCGGGGCCTTTCACATCTCCACCGCTGGCAAAACATACTTCAACACGACGCCGCTGGGGAGAGCGGTCACAGGCACCCGTCTCGTTGCTGCGATGGCTGAGGACGGGGTCAATATCTGGGGTGATGGGAGCACCTACAAAGGAAACGACATCGAGAGGTTTTACCGTTACGGTCTGCTGGTGAATCCCAATCTTCGGATCTACAAGCCGTGGCTAGACGATGGCTTTATTTCCGAATTGGGTGGGCGGGCCGAGATGAGTGCATGGCTAGTGAGCAGAAATCTGCCGTACCGTGCATCAGGAGAGAAGGCCTATTCAACTGATGCAAACCTGTGGGGAGCTACGCACGAGGCCAAAAAGCTCGAGTTTTTGAATGAGTCCGAATACCTTATCGAGCCGATTATGGGAGTCAAATCATGGGACTCTGCGGTAGCTATCAAGCCGGAAATTGTCTCGGTAACCTTCTCCGAAGGTCTCCCGGTGATGCTTAACGGTAGGGAGTTTTCGAGTCAGGTCGATCTGGCGCTGGAGGCAAATGCGATCGGTGGACGGCATGGATTGGGCGTTTCCGATCAGATTGAGAACCGAATAATCGAGGCCAAGAGTCGAGGGATCTACGAAGCTCCGGGGCTCAAGCTGCTTCACATCGCGTATGAGCGACTCATAACGGGAATTCACAACGAGGATTCCTTGGACCAGTACCGTGTGTCGGGATACCGTCTTGGGCGGCTTCTGTATCAAGGGCGATGGTTCGATCCTCAAGCAATGATGATCAAGGAGTCTCTTGTACGTTGGATCGGCAAGGCGATATCCGGCACCGTTACGCTCGAGCTGCGTAGAGGTGACGATTACACGGTGCTCAACACTGAAAGTCCAAACCTTACATATAGTCCGGAGCGTTTGACGATGGAGCGAGGAGGCGAAGGCTTCTCAGCGTCCGATCGTATCGGGCAGCTCTCTCTCCGCAATCTTGATATCGCAGATACACGGGGCAAGTTACAAGTCTATCGTGACGCAGGTGTGCTCGGGAGCTCTTCGGTCGCCACATTGGGCCTGCTCGGAGAAAGTAAGGGAAGTAAGAGCGAGTAACAAACTATATGAGTATGGAGATAGTATCAGCCAAGGGAGATCTCAACGCAGCGTTTGAAATAGCGGCCAAGTCTATATTTACAGCCTGCCTCAAGGTAGCTGCCGATAAGGATCCGGTTATAGCGCTTTGCGGAGGTCGAAGTGTTGTCGGGTTACTAGGAGCTATCAAGAGAGAGTCCGCACATCAGCCCGCCGGGTTGATGCAACGGCTACACTTCTTCATGGCCGACGAGCGTTTAGTCCCTCATAGTGACGAAAACAGTAACTACGGGGCACTCCATCGACTCCTCTTCGAGGGCTTGGTCAAAGAAGGAACGATTCGAGCAGAGCAGCTTCACCCCTTGAACCCCGATCCACGAGAGAGTGATCACGGCTGCGCGGCTTATGCAGAGGAATTGAAACGTTTTGGCTTTCATTTCACAGTTGTTGTTCTGGGGATTGGCGAGGATGGGCACGTTGCCGGACTCTTCCCCGGGCACCCAGTACTGCAAAGGCGAGAGAAAACGTTCTTTTCATTTTACGACTCACCAAAGCCTCCACCGCAACGCATGACAGCAGGTGCACAGCTCATACGTGAATCGGATCTGTGTGTTTTGTTGGCGTTAGGGGAAGGTAAGCGTGATGCCTGGACCCGTTTTTCGAAAGCGGAGACATCCTTCGAAGAGTGCCCGAGCGTGATCGGAAAAGAAGTCAAGGAATGTGTCGTCGTTACTGACCTTCAATGACGATTCCCTCTCGTCAGAATATTTAACTCACGCTATCCTGAATCCGATCCGATGATACTAACATCAGATTAAGTAGGTCTCTTGTAGGTGCGAGGGGTATTACACCTCTCCCAGCTCGAGGAGGGGGCTTTTGAAAGAAGACTTTGCGGTTACGGTTCGCAATGGGTCGCGGGAATCATCAGAACGCATCAATGATGAGTTAGGCGATTTTGTCCCTCACTTTCCAAATAAATTCAAAAAAAAGAAGAGGCAAAAGGATAGAAATCCCTTTGCAAAACGGAGACGCTCCGACAAGACGGGCGATCGAACGATCGATCTGAGGATACCCCGAGAGGAGACTCCCGTACGGTTCTGCTCTCGCTCTGAGGCTATATGCGCCGAGTTGTTGCAAAGATTTATTCCTCATTTTGAACTAAAGGAGGGTGTTACCTTTCAGGTGGGGATCGAGAAGGACGGCAAAGGAAATACTCGAGCGGTTGATTTCCTGGTAGATGGGGTACTCTTTGAGTATCACCCGGTACGATTCTTCAAGAACAAAAGACGCTGCGGCGATTTTGGAAGCAACGAAGAGTATCGCGCCTATACCCGCACGTTCTACTCATTGACTAGCGACAATCGGGATTTCTTTCATTCGGTGATGAAGGCTCGGCTGACCGAAAACTACTTTAGAAAGAGAAGGGCTCTGTTGGATCAACATCCGATCTTTCGTCGTACGGAGCTGATCGTTGCGACTTCGCCTGAAGAGTTCTATTTCTTGGTCATTCGACGCTTCGGGAAGAATTACCCTAAAACGGTAGAAAGATTTTTAGCGCTCTTCAACGAGCTACGGAAAAGCTTGCCTGATTGAGTAGGGGATTCATCCAGCCTAGAGCGTCGATTCCGGCTCGACGCTTGCAATGATATCTTCGTATGTATCCCAGTTGCCGGCAGGGGCGGATTCTATCTCTATTGGGAACTCTTCATGGCCGGCCAGACACCGGTTAAGCCCCTCAATGAAGGCGTCTTGATCCTTTACGTACCACAACCATTCCTTGCGCCCGTTTCCTGTAACGGAAAACATCATGAAGCCGATTGATTCTCCCTCGAGCTCGTGAAGCAGCTCCTCCATCTCGAGCATGGTGTCGAGACATTCCGGTGTGGGCATGCCGTTTTCGGAGGTTTCTTCCGTGAACCAACACAGATTCATGAGTGTGGGGTAGTCTACCGGGGAGATCCCTGGAGGCTTGGCACCTCGAATTCGCACTATGAAGGCGTTATCCTCGTGGGGAGCTTCAAGCTCCAAAAGGAGCCACTCGCAGTTGTCGGCGCTTTCGTAATCGTCTCTATGTGATTCGCTGTTCATTCAATCTCAACCTAATTCACTAGTACTACGGGGTCGATATCGATACTCGAACGAGACTTGAGGATTCCCAGGATCGATTCGAGTAGCTCCTTCCGAGACTGCTCTTCGGCCTGATCGGAGTACTTCAAGAGCTCTTGTTTCGAACTCGATGAGGATAGGTCGGGTTTCTTGATCTCTGTCACCTGCGCTATTATATACTGTGAGCCAGCGGCGAAGTATTGTACAGGCGCTGCGTTCAGAGTCGTGCTCGCCAAGATAGTTTTGCTCATCTCAGCCGTCATACCCGGAAGGCCTTCCGCTGTCGGATTTGCCCTTGATATTTCGAAGGGGCCTTTGAGCGTCGCTTTGCGCGATTCCGACTCCTTCTTGAAGTCCGAAGGGGCCTTCCGGACGGCGTCAAGGAGCTCGCGCGCCTTCGATTCGGCAAGCTTCTTGGCCTCTCGTGATTTGTAGGCGGCAAGCACACGATCCTTGACCTCTTCGTACGATGCTGTGGTCGGTTCTTTGAACTCTTTGACCTGCACAGCCACGGAGATCTCTCCGCTGTCGATAACGGCGGGAGCAAGCCTCTCTGAGGTGGGAAGCATCATGACCTGTTGAGTCAGGCCGCGCGGAGCCGGACTGGGGTCGTTCGATTGATTCAGTAAACCTGCAGTCGAGGCTGCGGTGAGGCCGAGGGTTTGGGCAACTTCAGCCAAGGCCTTGTTCTCTTTCTTGGCACGGGTAACCAATTCGCGGGCGGTGGCAGCGGCATAAGCCGGTGCTTCTTGCTTGCGGATCTCGCTTTCGATCTCTCCCTTAACCTCATCGAGGCTACGGGTACTGGCCTCTTTTTTCTCTTGAACCTGTACGACCTCAAAACCGAAGTCTGCTTCGATCAGCTCCGATATTCCGCCCACAGGTGTGTTGAACACGACCTTATCGAACGAGTCGGAGTTCTTGCCGCGAGCGACCCAGCCGCGTGAGCCTCCTACCGCCTTTGAGGGCAGATCGTCGGAGTACGTCATCACGAGCGTCTCGAACGGCTTACCCGTGAGTGCTTCTTCATGAACTTTCCCGGCGTTCTGTCGAACCGCAGCCATTTTCGTTGGGTCGCTCTCTTTGGGATAGAGGAGCTTGATGGAGCGAATCTTTACCTGCTCCGGAACGGAGTACTTAGCAGCGTTGTCGGTATAGTACAGCTCAACATCTTGAGGGAGAATGCTTACCTCTTTCTCGAAGGACTTCGGGTCCAGGATGACGTAATCATAGGCAACCCGCGCCGGTAGTTCGTAATCCGTTGCGTTGGTTTCATAAAACTTTTGCAGATCCTGGGCGGAGGGCGTAGCTACGTCAGCAATCAGTAGGCTGGAATCGTAACTCGCAGCGACGAAGGAGTATTTGGTCTCCTGTTGAATGAATCTCTGTGTCACGTCCTGGGTGCCCACATAAGCGGTATCCTGTAACAGTTCCACGAGGGCTACGCGAGCGAGGTCTTCCCCTACCTGTCCTTCGAATCGGCGCGCCGACATGCCCATGCCTTGCAACATGCCGCGATATGCCTCGGGACTGAAAGGGGTGCCGCCTTCGGCCTGGTTGTTGAAAATTTTGGTCAAGATGTACTTTCGGATCTCAGCTTCCCCTGCCGTCAGGCCCAGCTTGCGCGCTTGCTGTTGCAGTAGTTCGGAATCGACGAGGCTGTCTACTGCTTGCTGTCGGGTGTTCAGGTTGAAGCTTGCAAGAAGCTGTTGATACTTATCTCCAAAGAGCTGACGGTATTGATTTTCGATTCGACGTTGAGCGTTGCCGAGATCGTCAAAGTCGAATTCCCTGTCGTTGACCACTACGGCCTTTCGTTGATTGGACGCACCGCCGTGCAAGATATCGAGTCCGACACCGCTCAGCGCGAAGCAGGCCGCCAGAAAAAGAAATACCCACGCGATTGACTGCTTATATTTATGAATGAGTTGAATCATCTCTTATCTCCTCGAGACATCATCTGACTAAAGACTGTTCACACGGGGGCAGGGGGCTCACACACCGCCCACGTTACCTGTTCACGTATCCCTTCCAGTACCTCTCGACAGTCTTTCGCCATCGATGGGGTGGTCAAAACGCAGACTACCGCACGATCTCCTTCCAGAGTTCTAACTGTACCTACGCCATCGTACAACTCAAAGTATGTTTGAAGTAGTACTACCTGATTCCGAGGAATCTCGAGGTAATAGGCTACCGTGTTAGGATCGAGCTGTACGCCGGCGTCGGCAAGTAGATTGGACATGAGATTACGATTTTTTCCTGTTCTCGGCCTCGCGTCGGATGAGCTCGTTTACCTTCTTCGGATTGGCGGTGCCTCCCGTGACCTTCATGACTTGCCCTACGAAAAATCCGTGTAGGCGTTCGTTGCCTCCGAGGTAGTTGCTGAGTTGCGTCGGATTGGTGTCGAACTCCTTGCTAATAATCGCAAGTATCTCCTCGTCGTTGCTGATCTGCTTGAGCCCCTTTTCGTTGACGATGGTTGGGGCATCTTTGCCCGTGGCAAACATCTCTTCGAACACAGATTTGGCCATCTTTCCGGAGATCTCCTCCGTTTCGACCATATTGATGAGTTGACCTAAGGCGTGCGCCTTGACGGGTGAGTTCTCTATCTCTATGCCGCCGTCGTTGAGGGCTCCGAATAGTTCAGAGGTGACCCAATTGCAGGCGACCTTGGCGTTGCTACACGCCATAAGAACCTCTTGGAAGAACTCTACGAAGGAGCGTTCTGCGATGAGGACCGTTGCATCGTAGAGGGTGAGGCCGTACTCGGAAACGAGCTCTTGTGCCCATTGAGACGGCAGCTTGGGAAGTTTCTCTCGAACTTCGCGAATCCAGCTCTCCTCGACAACGACCGGAGGGAGATCCGGGTCTGGGAAATACCGGTAATCCGAACTCTCTTCCTTAGACCGCATAGGACGAGTAGTGCCGTTTGCGCTATCGAAGAGTAGGGTTTGTTGAACGACCTCCTGCCCGGCTTTCAAGATAGCCGTCTGTCGGGCTATCTCATATTCAAGGGCCCGCTCTACAAATTTGAAAGAATTGAGGTTCTTTATTTCGGTACGGGTACCGAACTTGAGTTGTCCTACGGGCCTGAGCGAGATGTTGGCATCACAGCGGAAACTGCCCTCTTCCATGTTGCCGTCGCTAATCTCCAGGTAGCGCACGAGTTGTCGAATGGCTTTGAGGTACGCAGCCGCTTCGGCAGGCGAGTGCATCTCAGGTTCCGAGACGATCTCGAGTAGGGGCACTCCAGCGCGGTTGAGGTCGACGAGCGATGCTGCCGTGCGACTATCATGAAGATTCTTGCCCGCGTCCTCTTCCATGTGAATACGTTGCAGGCCGACCGTGCGCTTGGTGTCGCCCATGTAAAAGTCGACGTGGCCACGCTCACAGATCGGCTCGTCGAACTGGGAGATCTGATAGCCCTTGGGCAGGTCGGGATAAAAGTAATGTTTGCGAGCGAACCGATTGAAGTGTCGGATCTGGCAGCTTGTGGCAAGACCGATCATGATTGCGAACTCTACGGCTTTCCTGTTGGCAACCGGTAGCGCGCCCGGTAGTCCGAGCGTTACAGGGTCGATGTACTCATTCGGCTCCCCTCCGTAGGCAGCAGAGGCACAGCTGAACATCTTTGATGCGGTCGAGAGCTGTACGTGAACTTCAAGACCTATGACGGTTTCGTATTCCATGAATCTGTTCTCCTAAAGCTGTGTGCTTCGAATCCTCGTATCTATACGCCGACTTTATGCGCCCATCTCTGGGCGACGCGTGTGCCACTCGGTTGCGCATTCATAGGCAGAACCGACTTTGAAGAGCGTTGCTTCGTCCCAGGGTTTGCCGATGAGCTGAAGTCCGATAGGTAAACCCTTCGAGTTGAACCCGCAGGGGACACTCATTCCAGGTAGCCCTGCGAGATTCACGGGGATGGTGAAGATGTCGTTGAGGTACATCTGCATCGGGTCGCTGAACTTCTCCCCAATCTTGAAAGCCGCAGTCGGGGCAGTTGGAGCTACGATTAGATCGCAGTGCTGCGCAAAAGCGTCCTGGAAATCCTTCGCAATGAGCGTGCGAACCTTCTGAGCTTTCAGATAATACGCATCGAAGTAACCTGCGGAGAGTACGTACGTCCCGACCAAGATACGTCTCTGCACCTCTCGACCGAAGCCTTCGCTGCGCGATTTCGAATAGAGATCCTTGAGATCCATCGAGCCTGCGGCTCGATGTCCGTATCGGATACCGTCGTACCGAGCGAGGTTTGAGGACGCCTCAGCAGGCGCCAGGATGTAGTACACGGAGACGGCGGCCTCTGTGTGTGGCAGTGATATCTCCACCGGGACGGCGCCCAAACTTTCCAGTACCGAGATGGCCTTTTTGAGGGCGTCGCTCACGTCTGCGTCGAGCCCCGCAACGAAGTACTCTTTCGGAATACCTATACGAAGTCCCTTGATGTCGGTGCCAAGCACCTTGTCGAAGTCGAGCACCTCCTTGTCGACCGAGGTGGCGTCATTGACATCCACGCCACAGATCGCTTTGGTGACAAGTGCGCAGTCCCGCACGTTTGCAGCGAAAGCTCCGACCTGATCCAGCGATGAAGCGTAGGCAATCACCCCATAACGACTCACACGACCATACGTAGGTTTGAGTCCTACGATGCCGCAGAACGCAGCGGGCTGTCTGATTGATCCTCCGGTATCGGTGCCGAGAGTTGCCGGGCATATCCTTGCAGCGACGGCAGCGGCCGAACCTCCACTGGATCCACCCGGCACGTATTCGGGGTTCCACGGATTTCGTACCGGCCCGAAAGCGGAGCTCTCATTAGAAGAACCCATGGCGAATTCGTCCATGTTGAGCTTTCCAATCGAGATAGCTCCGGCTGTTTTGAGTCGCCGCACAACGGTTGCGTCGTAGGGGGCTTTGAAGTTTTTAAGGATGTTGCTGCCTGCCGTAGTATAGGTGCCTTTCGTGCAGATGACGTCCTTGATACCGAGTGGTACGCCTAGTAATTCGGATCTCTCGCCACGAGCCAGCAGAGAATCGGCGTTCTCGGCGTCCTTCAG
Source organism: Bdellovibrionota bacterium (assembly GCA_044351795.1). Classification (GTDB taxonomy): domain Bacteria; phylum Bdellovibrionota_C; class UBA2361; order UBA2361; family OMII01; genus OMII01. Next base: position 10,166 of record JBILFA010000029.1, read on the forward strand.
AGCGGACTCGGCCGAGAGCTGCGTGAAGCAGTTGAGACCATTCAAACGATCGGCTTTATCGATACACGCCTGTGTCAGTTCGACGCACGAAAACGTCTTGGTATCGAGCCCGGTGCGAATTTCGGAGATAGAGAGCGAAGCAAGGTCTGACATATGATAACTACTCCACGATAAGCGGAACGCGGATAAAGCGGCCCGAATGATCGGGCGCGTTGTCGAGGAGTGCTTCCGCCGATAGCATCTCCTGTGCCGGTATCGTTGGGTTGCCGAGCGCGGTAGCGTCTGGAACGCTCCCGGCTGCTTGAGTGGCATCATCCCTCAAAACGTTGATAGCTCCGTGAACATGGCTCATCGGTTCAACTCCTGAGGTGTCGATATCGTTGAGTCGTTGAACGTAGCCGAGGATGGCATTGATGTGCCCTGTGACAACCGGGATAAACGCCGGGTCGAGCTCGAGCCGCGCCAGGGTTGCCAGCTTTTTGATGTCGTCTTCTGAAGCCATAAGAAGTCTAATATCCTCAAGTGGTTATTTGGGGAGAAGGGTACTACGGGTAATCAACAAAATAAAGCCCGCAATACAGGAAGCACGGACATGCCGGAACCTGCTACTCTTAGGGGTAACAGCCGCTCGTTAGAACTAAACTAGCGGTCGGTGAGCGAGCGCTAAAGGAGTCGTACGTGACGAAAAAGACACATCCTTATGACTATGATCTACTCGTAATCGGGTGCGGGCCAGCTGGCCAACGGGCCGCCGTGCAGGCGGCCAAAATCCGCAAGAGGGTCGCCATTATCGACCGGCGAGAGGTTGTGGGAGGGGTATGTGTCAACACCGGCACTATTCCGAGCAAGTCCTTCAAGGAGGCGGTGCTGTTCCTGTCCGGTTTCCGCCAGCGCAACATCTATGGAGCCGGATATCGGGTAAAGACCGATATTCAGATGTCGGATCTCACCTTTCGTTGTAACCGGACGATGCAGATGGAGATCGACGTAATTAAACATCAGCTCCAGCGCAATCACATCGATACGCTGCACGGTCATGCCGCGTTCATAGATCCGCATACGATCGAGATAACCTCTCACGCAGGAGCTATCCGCAAGAGTGCCGATAAGTTCGTAATCGCGGTGGGAGCAAGGCCTTTTAGGCCGAGCAATGTTGCATTTAACGGACGCACTATCTTCGATAGCGATGACGTTCTGAACATCATAGAGCTTCCGCGAGAGATGGTTGTCGTGGGAGGAGGTGTAATAGGCACTGAGTACGGCTCGATGTTTGCAGCGTTGGGCGTCAACGTAACCATCGTCGATCAACGCAAGCGACTGCTTGGGTTTGTGGACGAAGAGATCATCGAGAATTTCCACTACCAGATGCGCAGCATGGGGGTTCGCCTCCGTCTTGGTGAGGAGGTCGAGAGCTGCACTACTCGTGAGGACAATCAGGCTGTCACGGTGCTCAAGAGCGGCAAGGTTATCGTGTCTGACTGTGTGCTGTATTCTGCCGGTCGTGTCAGTGCCACGAGCGACCTCGGATTGGACAAAGTCGGAATTGCTGCGGACGAGAGGGGAAAGCTCTCGGTAAACGAGCATTTCCAGACCGCCGCTCCGCATGTGTATGCGGCAGGGGACGTTATCGGATTTCCCGCGTTGGCCTCGACGTCAGCCCGACAAGGACGATTGGCTTCGTGCCATGCATTCGGTATCAAGGACGAGGGAGCTGCCGAGCTGCCGCTTCCGTTCGGTATCTATGCAATCCCAGAGATCTCGTATGTGGGCGCAAATGAAGAGGAGCTTACGAATCGCGGAGTGCCGTACGAGATCGGGATAGCGCGCTATCGGGAGATCGCGCGAGGCCAGCTTCTGGGTGACGAGAACGGCATGCTCAAGCTCCTTTTTCACCGAACCACCGGGGAGCTTCTCGGCGTTCACATCATCGGAGAATACGCCACAGAGCTGATCCACATCGGGCAGGCGGTCATGGCGCTCAAAGGGGGGCTCGCGTATCTGCGTGATGCCGTTTTCAATTATCCGACCCTTGCCGAATGTTACAAAGTTGCCGCGCTTGATGGATACAACAAGGCTCGGGCGTGATCGAGCACGTCGGTCTAGCGCCCTGCTAGAGCTAGGATCCCTCGAATAGAGTGGTGTGCTTCAAGCGGGTGCCGCAAGTGTTTATCTGCTATGATGGTGTAGCGATTGCGACGGCCGATTCGCTCCTTCTTTACATAACCGGCTTCTTCTAGCTCGGTAATTATACGAATAACCGCTCGCTCCGTAACGCCGACAGCGGTTGCGATGTCACGCATGCGAATTTCCGGGTCGCGCGCCAAGCAGATGATTACGTGGCTGTGGTTGCTCAAAAAAGTCCACCCGAGCTGCTCTTCCGCTCGGGGGACTACATCGGAGCTATCTCGTTTAGGTCTGCTTGGCTTTTTGCCCATGTGCGGATTCGTTTATCAATGCGAATGCTGTTGTTTCAGCCTGAAACAACAACACCTTAGCACAGCTCCTGACATCAATTGAAATTTTACCAGACGAGCTTGCAGCTAAATACAGGCTATGGTATACATGTTATATATTTCAGGTATTATATGACATATAACGTTCCCTCTCTCTCTGCGAGCTTGTTAAATCCTCTTACTCTGTCCTTTTGTTTGGGCGCCTTTGCGCGCTTCGCTCGTAGCGAGCTTTCTGTTCCAAAGGATGTGTATACGGGGATCTCGCTCTTTCTCCTTTTTGCTATCGGTCTGAAAGGTGGGCATGAGCTCTCGCAGGTGGCCTTCGTGACCATTCTGGGGCCATCTTTAGCGACCATCGCCCTTGGATTTCTAACCCCGCTTTGTGCTTACTTTCTTCTCCGGAATATAGGCAGGTTGTCTGTTGCTGATAGCGCTGGCATAGCTGCTCATTACGGCTCGGTTTCTGCGGTGACCTTCATAGCGGCGCAAGCGTTCGTGGCAGATATGTTGCTGGCTAGGCCTGAGTTGCCTCCCCTCGAAGGATATCTTCCTACCTTGGTCGCTCTGATGGAGAGTCCCGGAATCCATGTTGCTCTCGCACTTGGCGTGTTTCTCGGAAATCGAGCAAACGGCCGTTCAACAGCTAGTCTCGTCCATGAGATTGTAACCGGGCGCACTATGATTTTGCTCGTGGGTGGACTCCTAATCGGATGCGTGATGGGAGCGAGGAATTGGGAGACGATAGCGCCGCTCTTTGATCCGAAGGGTGGAATGTTCAAAGGTCTCTTGTGTATCTTTTTATTAGAGATGGGCATCGCTGCTGCCTCGCGCTTCGGGGAGATCCGCAGAGTAGGGGTGTTTATGATAGCCTTTGGTGTCACGATCCCCCTGATACATGCCCTGTTGGCTATCCCCCTGGGGCATCTCTCTGGGCTCAGCCTTGGAGGGACAGCTATACTTGCTACGATGTCCGCGAGTGCTTCCTATATCGCGGCTCCGCCCGCTGTCCGTGCTACGCTACCCGACGCTAACCCCGCATATTACTTGACGCTGGCACTGGCGATCACATTTCCCTTCAACATCCTGATCGGAATTCCGCTGTATTTTCGTATCACTGAATACTACTTCAATCTGTTTTAGTGAGGAGCCGCTATGACGGAATCCAAGATGCGCGTGATAACCATAGTTGCCAAAGCTTCGCTGGATCGGGTGGTAACAGGTCGGCTCCATAAGTGGGAAGCACCGGAATGTTCTATCGTACGGTCGCAGGATAGTATGCCTCGTATCCGAGGTATCTCAGACCGTGTATGATGGAGCTGAGAACTCGTCGGCCTATCCAGGCCGTGCTCTCCAAGAGATGATCTGGGTAGACTATCTGATTACTATATGATCATCAGTCGTTATTGAGATCAGGAGTGAGGTATGACTATCAATGTAGCACTAGCAACCGGAGATGGAATCGGGCCGGAGATTACAGAGGCTGTATTGTCGATCTTCGATGCTGCGCAGGTCCCGGTATCATTTCACTGCGTCGAAATGGGCCAAGCCGTTTTCCAGCGCGGTATCACGAGTGGAATGACACCTGAAGCGAAGACAACGATTGAAAAATTAGGCTTGCTCTTCAAGGGGCCCATGGAGACGCCGAAGGGCAAGGGGGTCAAAAGTATCAACGTCACGGCCCGAAAGGTGTGGAACACCTATGCAAACAAGAGGGTCTTTCGCTCTCTCAATGGAGTCGACACCCCATTTTCCAGGGCTGGCATACCGATTAATCTTACGCTCGTAAGGGAGAACATCGAGGACACCTACGGCGGCATAGAGCATTTCCTGACGCGTGATGTTGCCTTGTGTCGAAGATTCATCACGCGACCCGGCTCAGAGCAGGTTCATCGCTATACATTCGAAATGGCGCGAAAGAACGGTCATTCCAAAGTGACATGTGGTCACAAGGCCAACATCATGAAACTTACCGATGGGCTATTCCTCGAGGTCTTCTACGAGATAGCGAAGAAGTATCCGGAAATTTCGGCTAATGATGTGATTGTGGATGATTTGGCGATGAAGCTCGTGCGTCTTCCTGATCAGTTCGAAGTTATAGTGCTTCCCAATCTTCAGGGGGACATCATTAGCGATCTGTGTGCTGGACTTGTCGGGGGGCTTGGGTTTGCCCCCTCTGCAAACATTGGAGATTCAGTGGCGATCTTCGAAGCTGTTCACGGCACTGCCCCTGATATCGCAGGTAAAGGGCTCGCCAATCCGACGTCTCTGTTGATGAGCGGACTGATGATGCTTCGGCACGTCGGATTGCACGGCAAGGCGGCGTTGATTGAAAACGCTCTGCTGGTAACCCTCGAGTCCGGTATCCACACAGCTGATTTCGGGTCGCCGGATGTCAAAGCAAGCTCGACAAAGGATTTTGCAAACGCAATTATCTCCAATTTGGGTTCGGTGCCCGGTAATCGAGCGGCTCGAGGTAGCGATGTACCCTACAACTCGCCGTCACCGCACGGCCTAACCAATCGAATGCTCGAATCTGCTCCAAGCAGTGAACAGGTAGTGGGAGTTGATCTATTCGTCGAGAGTAACCGGCAACCGAACGCACTGGCTCAATCGATCCAGAGCCTGCTGTCTTCGCGTCACACATTGACTCTCATAAGCAATCGGGGCACTCAAGTGTGGCCCTCCGGGTCTGTGCTCACCGATTGTGTGAATCAGTACAGAGTCCGTATCGAGGTGAGTGAGGAGCCTGCGGCTACCAGCGGGGAGATGCTGAATGTTGCTTTTCAGGTAAGCGAGCACATGAAAGTTTGTTCAACCGAGATTCTGATGAATTATAACGGCACAGCTGCATACTCCTTGGCACAAGGACAGTGAGAAGGCGGCATACGCTGAAACCGGACTGAGCTGACGCGTGATTTTGTTGCGTAGCGGTGCTACGCACCGCTACCCTAGGGGTTGCACCCTTCACACTCGGCAGGATCAGCATGAGTTCTTCCATCACTGCGAGGTTTCTCGACACTCTTGCCGCACAGTACGCAGGCGTGTCTTTCCGCTCGAGCACGTCTCGTAGGCGAGCCGCACCACTCGCAGGGGAGCCCAGATATACTTTCAACGAGCCCAAATCCGCCACTACAGCACTTGGGGCAAGGCGTAGCGAGGCGATGGGCAAGCAGCTCACTACATGCAGCGATAGCCTGCATACGGGTAGGATTCAGGTGTGCCCGCATGTCACTCATCGCCATCGCCGCGCCGTTTGGAGATGAGAGGCAGCTAGCTGTGAAGGCCTTTTCGGCTTCAGAAAGCGTGACTATCCCTTTATATAGTTCTTGAGTGGGTGATAAGCCGTGGGGATACAACACAAGGGCGTGGGAGCCAAACGAGATCTTCTCGAGGAAGCGCAGTAAATCCTCTCTTGTGGTGAGTGTCGCAGTTGCATAGTTCGTATCCCAGGAAATGTACTGCTCTAGTACCTCAGCGCCGCTCTCCGTATCGTGTAGCATGAGCATCTCAATGCCCTGAGAGACAAGTCCCAGCCCACCGGCGCCGCTAAAGCTGCCCTCGCTAACCAGAACGAATCTCGCCGACGTGATCTCGCGAGCCAATTTTACCTTTTCCCGAAGGGCATCGAGCCGGGTCGCTCGACATCGCCCGAGAAGGTCCCTAGGCGGTCTGAATCGATAGCAAGCTCTTCAATTGTCGTGTTGAGAATACGCGCAAACGGCTCACGCGCTGCCGCACCTTTATGGTGGTTGGTGGCGAATATAACGGCGGTGTCTCGAAAGGAGTGTTTATTCATTCAGAATGAGTTAGTTGCTCTTACTTATATAATATAGGAACTCCTCTCAGTCACAGAGAGATTCTACCCGAACAAAGCTTATTTTTAGCTCCTGGCAGCCGACGCAGTTTTTGAAAATTGCGAGAGTTCGACATTAGCGACCATGCCCGTGCCGTTTCATTTGATCGAAGGCGATAGGGGGCTCGGAGGGGGCATCAACGCGTCCGACGGTGTCGTCCGCTACACGAGCTCCCACCTCGAAGGTGCAGAGTCTGAAGTTGTCGTGCCCTCAGGTCACGCGGCATTCGCGCATCCCCTCGCCATTGAGGAGATTAAGCGAATTCTTCATTTACATGTCAGATCCTCAAAATAAGGGCTGATCGGGTTAGCAACGTCCTTACATTCGTATCAGTGACAATTTTCCCCATTTTCGACCGTACGTTTTTTGCGTGACATATCCTTTCATCGGAGATACTTGGTACAGAGTTGCGTTCAGTAGGAATATGTCTTGGGAAATGGGAAAGTCGTGACTGACACGAGTTTGTTGGCAGTTTTGAGTCGGGCATTGATCCATGTGATACGTGGAGATCTCTCTGTCATTACGAACGACCTGACGTACCTTGGGGGAGTCGTTTCTGAAGAGGAGGTCGCGCGTGCTAAGGCGCGCTGCGCGAATATCGCTCAGTTCGTGGGAAAGCTCGCGGTGCTACAGAACAGCTCGGAAACTCGGCCGGCTACGCTTGTGGAGCTTCTGAGGGCAGCTCCTCCCGCTGGGGATCTCACAGCTGGAAGCATGACCTCTATTATCGGCTGTAATGCGCAGCAAGGGAGTTTCGTATTCATGACGCTTTCTGCTCTACTCGGCTCGGGAGAGGGTACGGGTAAAGTTACCTCCGCAGTCGACGTGAAGGATGGTGTTTGTAGGCTCTTGCTTGCGAAGGAGCGCACTGATGAGCTCCTGGGAAGCTACCCAACGCTTTCGGGTTTCGCCTTACGGGCGCGTGGCGAACGGTCTGTCGTCGATGCCGCTATTTGTGACCTCATTCTGCAGGCGAGCGGTTGGCGAAGTGGAGTTGCAGTGACAGATATGACGGTGGAGATCTCGATGGAGATCGCAATCGCCTCCTGACGCGTACTTCAGTCAGGAGGGGAGCTATCTGTTGGTATCAGGCTTAATAAGTTGAAGTGTAACGCTCTTTCTTGTTGACGATGGGATTCTCGACTCTATACTCCCTTGACTCGACTCGTAACCGAGGTGATCCAAACGCATGAAAGATATCCTTCTCATCGATGACGATGCCGAGATGCTTCAGAGCCTCGCACGTGCGTTGTCGCCGTTGATTGCGCCACTCACTCTGTGTGGTGCAGGCCACGTAGATGCAGCGATGCAGGCGCTCCGTTTTGAAAGACCCAAAGTTGTCGTATTGGATCTGTGTCTCGATGAGCGCGTAGGTGTCGATAGCGGCTTTTCGCTCCTTGACGAGATTCTGAAGCAATCCCCATATGCTCGAGTTGTCATTCTTACCGGCCACGGCTCCCTCTCTCACGGTGTGCGCGCTCTCACCAGTGGGGCGGCGAGCTTTGTGGAGAAGCCGGTTGATCCGGCGCACCTTGCTGCGCTGGTGATTGACGCTGCTCGTCAGGCGGACGTGTGGAAGGAATACGAGCGACTTCGTCGACAAAGTGCAGATTCTTCTCACTCGCAACTCGTAGGAATGAGCGATAAGATGCAGCGCTTGCGAGAGCGCATACATTTTGCCGCTAGTACCAATCAGCCGGTACTCATCCTCGGTGAGACGGGGACGGGCAAGGGGCTTTGCGCGCGGATCCTCCATGAGGCGAGTTCGAAGTCGACGGGCAAGTTCGTCCACTACCAGCCTAATTTTGGAGGAGGTGACCTGGTTCAAAGTGAGCTGTTCGGGCACTTGAAAGGTGCTTTTACAGGTGCCGAAGGAGTGCGACGAGGACTGGCACTCGAGGCCCACGGCGGCACACTCTTCATCGATGAGCTCGATGAGATTCCGCCGGAGACGCAGGTCAAGCTGCTCGATCTGATCCAAGAGCGGAGGGTGCGAGCGTTGGGATCTGACACGTACCAATCTGTGGATTGCCGCTTCGTAGCAGCCACCAACCGGCTTGTTCCGAACGCACTCGAGGAGGGGAAGATACGTCGGGATCTCTATCATCGTATCGCACATTGCGTACTCGAACTGCCGCCACTGCGATCACGCATGGAAGATATTCCCTCACTGTGTGATCAAATTTTGGGCGATCTCCGTACACGTGAGGCTCTCAATGTCTTCGATATAGAGGGCAAAGCCTTGGAGGTCCTACAGCAGCAACAATGGCCGGGAAATGTGCGAGAGCTGCAAGCCGTTGTGACGAACGCCGCCTACCAGGCGCGCTACAGCGGACGGTCCGTGATTGAATGTGAGGATGTAGGGCGCTCAGATGCTGTCGTAGAGCGAGAGGCAACACCGGAGTGTGCAACGGGTAGCTTTCAGGAAGCGGTATTAGCATTCAAATCAAAGCTTGTGCGCGAAGCGCTTTCACGCTCGGGAGGTAATCAGCTCAAAGCAGCGATCGAGCTCGGGCTCGATCGCAAGACGCTCAGACGCCTGGCTCAGATCGAAGAGTAACGCCGATACTCTTTCATGCGATGTTACATTGATCCAAGTGCTCCGAAATCGAGATCGTAGCTGTGCGAGGACTGAGGGAGAGACTGACCTTTGATTTGCCGACGCAGGAGAGGGAGGCGGTGATTTCGACCGTTGTTTTAGCAACGTGGTTGACACTCAAGGCCGAGACGCTCGAATGAGGCATGCAGTTGAGCTGAGTACGCTGAGCTATGTGTTGCAATGCAGACTCGACTATGAAGGATCGTCCGGCGATTCCAAGTACGAATTGCATCGGTGTTCTCTTGATCGCTTCGAGTTCCTCCATAAATGCTGCTTGGGAGTAGAGAAGGTTCACTCTGTATCGGAACGGTTCCTGTAGTGGTGCGATCACTTGAGTGAAGACAGGTCCCTGTGAGTGTTTGATCCAACCGAAGGGCGAAAGATTCACCCACTCATGACTCTTGTTGTTCATCTCGGCTAAAAACGTTACCTCTGCCGGCGTATGAGCTGCATGATAGAGAATGTGCTCCGAATGAATAAAGCGACGGGTCGGTCTCACGGAGTTGTCGACGTGTGCTTGTTCGAATCGTCCCGTTCTGATGAGGTTCTCTAGGTCATACGAAACGGATTTTCTGAAGGTGTTTTTGAGCTGATCAATTGAGTCATGTTCGATAGGGCTTTCAGGTTCCTTTGCCAGCCCGCTACCGCATGTGCTTCTACAGGCTCGAAGATAGGAAGCCAGCAGATCTCGGGTGGGGTTTCTCACCTTAGTTGTCAAGGAACTGAGGGCAATGTCGAGCCCCGTATTCCGGCCGAGATCGATTACTCCCCTCGCTACTTCCCTGGCTGCGTCGTGCTTCCTCATATAGTGTCCCCGATTATAGCAGAGAAGAGTCGCTAAGATACAAGTTTCGCGTGCCGGTTACGGAGACTCCAGAGAGAGGAGTGCTTGTTTCAGAAGGGCGCACGTGAAGGCTCGCAGTCCCTAGGGGATCAACTTACCGTGCGGATCCTTGGCTGTGGAGAGATCCTCTTGTAGCTCTCGAGCGAGAGCCCGACCGATGAAGTGTTCCGTTCGCTCCGAGGGCTCGTGGAGGTGGTCCTTCGGCAGGCCCAGGTGTTTGGCCAGGTAAGCCTCCCACAGTCGATGGGAGCGCACCACAGCGGCAGCATCTACGAGGCCGTATTCGCTCAAATGAAGCGCTCCCTCGTTCGAAATGACGATCTCTCCGCTGTGTCGCAGTGACCACAGTGCGAGCTTTACGAGGGGAGAGGAACCGAGCGCCGATACGATATCGACACAGGTCAAGGGATTGTGCCGATCTCGGCCTACTACTTCGTGCCAGCGGTACAACATTCCCAAAATGTCATCACGATAAATGCGGTACCGTAAACTCAGAGCGCTGATACGGTTTTTGATGACCCCATCAGTGGGAGAGAAGAAGAGTGCAGCGACGAAGAAAAGCGCCGCGGTCACACTCATCATTCCCGCCACGGAAGTATTTAGAGTGAGAGCCCCCGCGTAGCCTCCGATAGCCGAGCAGACCCCAATGAGGACCGAGAAGAGGATAATGTGGGAGAGTCGAGTCGAGAGAAGGTATGCGGCAGCAGCCGGTGTTATGAGCATCGAAACGACTAGTATGGAGCCTACTGCTTCGAATGATGCGACGGCGGTAATCGTTACCATGACTATGAGCGCGTAATCGAGCAGTCGAGGCTTGAATCCGAGTGTGGACGCAAGCTGGTGGTCGAAGGTCGAGATAATGAGCTCTTTGAAGAAGAGAGTGACAAGAGCGGCATTTGTCAGCGCTATGATCGAGAGAACCACGAAGCTTCGAGGAAGATCGAACGAGAAGATTCTCAGGGTGTCGAAGGACGAGAATTCAATCAAACCGTACAGGACACACCCGGGATCGAGGTCAACCGATCGAGCAGCCCATGAGATGAGGATCACTCCCAGAGCGAAAAACGAAGTGAAGACGATCCCCAGAGCCGCATCCTCCTTGATGACGCGCAGACCCTTGAGGGATGTAGAACATACGGCAGCCAGTATCCCGGCAACGAGGGCACCAAGCATCATGACGATCGGATTGCGGGATTCGAATACCATGAATGCAAGAGCCAGGCCGGGTAGGATGGCATGCGAGATCGCATCACCCAGCAAAGAAGATCGTTTGAGCATCAAGAAAACGCCCGGGATAGCGCACGCAACCGCACACACCGCAGCGGTGGTGATGACCCAAAGCTCGTCAATAGAGAGATGCGGGTTCATCGGCGACGGGTCCATTTTACAAGGCGTTGGATAAGCCCGTGGCTGGGAGAGCAGATCAGGGCGATTATGAAAAAGGCCGTGCAGCTCAAGACGATCAAGGGGCCCGTGGGAAGTCCACGAGAGATTCCGTTGTCAGGGCCCGGCAGTACGGCGCTGAGAACGGTGCCGCTGAGCGCTGCAAGAAGACCCAGTACTCCGGCGAGCACGATCATGGATTCAAGTCGTGATGTGAATAAACGAGCGGTCACCGCCGGGATGATAAGCAGCGCTGACACGAGCACGACACCAACGGCAGGAAGGCCCGCCACGGCGCACAAACAAACTAACGTCATGAGCACCATGTCGAGATTTCGAACCGGGAGCCCCTGAGCAAAGGCGAATTCTCGGTCGAAGCACAGGACTTTGAACTCCTTGAATAGGATGACGATTGAGAGCACCGTGACGAAGGAGACTACGGCTATAGTGGAGACGTCTCGAGAGACGATGCCGGCCGCTTTACCGAAGATGAAGTCATCTAGCCCGGCCCGGTTACCGTGCGGCTGGTTTTGTATGATGCGAGAGAGCACGATACCCAGTCCGAAGAAGGAGCTGAGTGCAATCGCTATTGCGGCATCCTCTTTGAGGCGCGTCTTGTCTCGTATGAAGTTTATGCACCAAACGCTGAAAAGTCCGAACAACATGGCACCGATAAAGAGCAGGGCGAAGTTCCTCTGCTGAAAGACAAGATATGAAACGCAGATACCGGGCAGGGCGGCATGTGCCAGAGCGTCACCCACGAGGGATCGGCCGCGTAAGACCGCAAAGGTTCCAATAGCCCCGCACGTAAGACCGAGAAGCGCGGTGGCAGTGAGAACGAGTAGGGTGTTACTCGCTACCAGGGTATCGAGCCAGTGCATGCTCATTTAGCCTCTGTCGTCGTATCTTGCAGGGATCGTGGCTGTCCCGTGCGGACTGCCTCGGCTACCTGATCGAGGATAGTAAGGCGCCCAGCGTAGGTTTTTTGCAGATTTTCGGGTGTATAGACATCCGCGATTGGGCCTGCTGCCACGAGGTGTAGATTGAGCATCGCCACCCAATCGAAGTATTCCGGAATAGTCTGAAGATCGTGGTGAACTGCAACGATTGTTTTACCCGTCGAGCGCAGGTTGCGCAGTATCTCGATCATCGTTCGCTCGGTGGCCGCATCTACTCCGGCAAAGGGCTCGTCCATGAGGTAAATGTCCGGTTCCTGCGCTAGGGCTCGCGCGAGAAACACCCGTTGCTGTTGTCCCCCTGACAGCTGACTAATTTGGCGCTTAGCGAAAGAGAGCATGCCGACCTTATCGATGGACGAGAGGGCGATCTCTCGGTCGCGTTTAGAAGGGCGTTTGAGCCAACCGAGCCGGCCGTATCTTCCCATTTCGACTACATCGAGTACTGAGACGGGGAAGTCCCAGTCCACAGTTTCACGCTGAGGCACATACGCGATCTGCTTGCGCACAGCTGACACATCTTGATCGAGGGCCCTTACAAATCCGCTGGCCGAGGGGATGAGCCTCAGCACTGCCTTGAGTAGAGTGGATTTGCCGGCGCCGTTCGGCCCCACTATGGCGACCAAACGACCTGATGGGATAGAGACATCGATATCCCATAGCACGGGCTTGTGCCCGTATGTAACTGTGAGGCTGTGTACCTCAATCGCTGTTGCTGACATGAGTACTGCTCCGGATAAGTGCTGATGTAATGGTGACCACATTGTGACGTACCATACCGGTGTAATTTCCTGCCGGAGAATCCGAGGGGCCGAGAGTATCGCTGAAGAGCTCTCCCCCTATGATTAAGGCGTGGCCGCGGCTCCGACTGCCTTCAACGAGGGCTTCCACGGTTTTGGGAGAGACGCTGCTCTCGACGAATACCGCCGGGATATCGCGCTGCACGAGGAGATCCACGAGGTAGCGGATGTCCTGTAGGCTCGCCTCACTGTCAGTGCTCAACCCTTGAATCCCTTTTACTTCAAGTCCGTAAGCGCGACCAAAATACCCGAAAGCATCATGAGCAGTGACGAGTAATCGGCGAGGAGTCGGGATCCTCTGTATTTCGGCAGAACACCATGCGTGAAGATCCTTCAGCTCCGATTCGAAGCTTTGAAACCGCGTTCGGTAGCCCGCCTCGCCAGCTCGATCCTGTTCGATCAGTGTGTCTCGGATGTACTCCGCTACCACAATCCATAGCGACACATCGAACCACACGTGAGGATCGTAGCTGTCCTGAAATTCACTTGTCTTGCGCAGTAGAGTAGCCGGGATGCGAGCAGTCACCGCCACCACAGGCTTCCGAGTAGAGAGCTTTTCGAGAGCATCTGCCATCTTGCCCTCGAGGTGTAATCCATTGTGCAGCACGAGATCGGCCGCAGAGAGGAGTCGTAGATCTCCAGGGGATGCCTTGTAGAGGTGAGGATCAACTCCTTCACCCATCAAAGAGCTGACTTCGGTACGCTCCCCTCCGATGCGCCTGGTCGTATCGGCTATTATGCTAGTGGTTGTTACGACAGAAAGAGGGGGCTGAGCACTAACCTCGAAAGAACAGAAGCTGCTCATGACAGCAGCGATTATGGTCATTGTTCGTATCAATGTACCCGGCGCAAAAAAATGTACCATTAGCTACAATGTAGCGGCCTACGTTGCTGAAAGTCAAGGAGATTTACGAGGAGCGTGCAGATGCACTGCGGTGTTTTAGTCACCTTGCAAGGCTGCGCGGAAGGATGACAAGGGTTTCGTCAACGATAGAAGCCGTGAGTGCCTTGTAAGAAGGATCGAAACAGGTATCATGTCGGTAACTCGTTTTACCAAGTCGCCATGAGACTATCCTCCAAACGCCCTAAACTTACCGATCCGGCAGAGCATCACCGCAAGACCAGGCAGGCTCGAGCACTCGAAATTGCACAGGATTATGTCGAAGTGATCGCGGATCTGATCGAAGAGGGGGGAGAGGCGCGCTTGGTAGACATAGCGCGCAGGCTCGGGGTGACCCATGTCACGGTCAACCGGACCGTGGGAAGGCTGCAGAAGCAGGGACTCCTTGTCAGTGAGAGATATAGGTCGATATTTTTAACGGATGAAGGCACGCGCCTGGCACAGCAGGTCAAGCGCCGCCACGAGATAGTGTTGAATTTTCTCAGAGCCTTGGGCATCAAGGAGAAGATAGCTCAGAACGATGCAGAGGGGATTGAGCATCATGTCAGCGACGAAACTCTGAAGGCATTCGAGCGCTTCACGCGTAAGGGACGATGAAGCAGATTCCAGATTACTTGGTGTACGTGCTCGTGAGGCTCGTGTTTGGGCTCCTCGGAGTCCTTCCGCAGGATCTACGGGTCTCCTTGTGTGGGGCGCTTTTCCGCATGGCCTTTGCCGTTGTTCCTCGGCTTCGTACAACGGCGATGCGGAATCTCGAGATCGCTTTTCCGGAGTCGTCTGATGAGTGGCGGCGAGAGATTATCGCCAAGAATTGCTTGGAAATGGGGCGCTTGCTTGCAGATGTGGTGCGGCTCCCGAGCTTGACGCCCGAATGGGTACGAAATCATGTTAGTTGCCCGGTTCTGGAGCGATATGCAACCGTGTTGGGAGAGCAGGATGGTAAGGGAATATTGATAGCCACCGGACATCTCGGAAGTTTCGAGCTTCTTGGCCATGCGATTGGATTGTTCGGCTATCCCCTCTCTGCGATTGCACGGCGATTCCGCTCCCCCGTGTTGGACAGATGGTGGATGGGGTTACGGGAGGCTAGGGGAAACACGATTATAGATCGTAAGGGAGCGTTTAAAGAGATGGTCAGTACGCTGCTCAAGGGGCGCTCGGTCGCGGTGCTTTTCGATCAAAATGTGACCCGTAATCACGCCGTCTTCCCGAAGTGGTTTGGTAAGCCAGCAGCGACCACGAGATCCGTGGCGCTGGCGGCGTTGCGTACGGAGGTTCCGATATTCGTTGCATCGATGCGTTATTGTGGTGACGATCGATACACCGTCGAGGCGGTTGAGTGTGACTGCTCCGATGTGTATCGCGACCAGGCTCTCTCGATGGACGAGAAGGTAGACCTTATCACCCAGCGTTTGTCCGATCACTACTGCTGTATGATAGCTTCCTTCCCCGAGGGGTGGTTTTGGCTTCATCGGCGATGGAAAACGAGGCCCGAGAATGAGCAGGAGGGCGTATACTGATGTCTGGAACTCCGGAGCGGGCGTCGGAAGTGAGGTATCTCGCGCTCTTGTTGGGACTAACGGCGCTCATCTTCCTGGTGCGAGCGCCGTTCACAGCGAGCTTCTGGCTCGATGAAACCATCACTGCATGGATCGTGAGCGGCTCACTCTCCTCAGTGTGGAGCCGATCAATCGATTTTCAGGGGCAATCTCCCTTTTACTACATACTCGTCTGGGCAGTGCAGCAGATGTTCGGTGCGCAGGAAGTCGTGTTGCGATCGCTTAGCATCGTGTGTGGGGGGCTCGTTGTCGTAGCTGTCGCCCGCATTGCGCGAAGGCTCTCAACGGATCCGGCGACCCCATACGTTGCAATCGCTCTGCTCGTGGGGAGCGACAGCTTTCAGGACGCCGTGCTCAGCGCAAGGCCTTATGCTTTGGCGATTTTATGTGCATCGTGCTCTTTGTCGGCACTGCTTTCGTTGCGAGAGAGATACTCCGTCTGTAGGGCAGCGCTCTTTAGTGTGTTCTTGGTCGCGACGTTTTATGCACATTATCTCTTCGCTGTTGTCGGACTTGTGCACCTTTGTGTACTCGCTATCGAGCGTCGGCTGTTGATGAGGCTCGCCCCGTGGGGCATCCTTGTTGTGGTGGCTTCGATGCCGGGATGGGCCCAACTACTCTCCCTCTCACAGCGCGCATCTCTTCTCTCATTCGCAACCCTGCCGACATTATCGATAGATTCGCTCTCGCAGCTTCCGGCAGCTTGTTTTCAATTGTTTTTAAGTACAATACGGATCGCAATGCCGGTCGTCGCAGTTGTATCGTGTCTGATGGGGTTGCTCCTCGCCGTGATCTGGGATGGTAGGATTCGGCTCGCGCATACTACCCGGGCCGGAATCATCCTCCTCGCTCCGTATGCGTTGGTACCGCCGATTCTCTTTCTAGTTCTTAGTTACATCTCGCCCAGTATGCTGTTTGTGGCCCGTTACTGGAGCTGGTCTCTGGTTCCTCTGTCGCTGGTTCTTGCACTTCTGTTGTGCGCGGTAGAGGGAACCCGCCCTCGGAGGATCGCCTTGGTAACGACGTTGGTGGTCCTCCTGTTGCGGGTGCTATCGCAGGATCGAGTGATCGAGGAGTGGCGCGGTGCGGCGGCGCAGGCCCGTGCCTCCATCGATAGGGTGGTTCTCTTCTCCGGGTTGATTGAGGCTGAAGGCACGCCGCAAGGTCAGAGTAAGGAGTACGACGAATATCTTCGTGCTCCTTTGACGGTGTACGGGGTAGAGCAGCCGATCGATGTTGTTGGACTAACGCATTCAGAGGATGAGCTTGGCAAGGCTTTCTCCTCGGTGCCGTTCACATTGGTGGCTGCACGCGCCCGTCGAAGTGCAGAGCAATCTCCAGAGCACTTTTTGCGAATTATCGAGAGCAAGAACGAGTCGCTCTCACTGAATACCCACGGACGTTTGATCATAGTAGCGCGGGTTAGATAGGGTTACTGCTGCATCCACACTCACGATAGAGCAAGCTGTATAAGTACGCCGTCAAAGGCAACTTTCGGCCCAATCTGCCGAACTAATCTTAGCAGGCTGCGGAAAAATGGCTTCGAAGCGAGAAATTCGAGGTTTTGGTGATGGTCGAAGATGAGAGCGTGAAAAAACCGCAGGTGTATCCGCTGCGATACATTGAGGATTTTTTTGCGCGCTCATCTTCGGCCAGCGCCAAAAGATCGGATTTCGCAGCAGAAGAGCATTTTTCCGCAGCCTGTTAGGTAAGGGCTGTTTGATCGTACTCCAAGATGTAACCGGTTATGTGGAAATACGCCGATACACGGAGGAGGAACCAACGCGATGCTTACGATACGCTCTCGGCGTGCCGGTTTATCGTGTTCGTTTCTTTGCGAGTTCGAGACCGAGATAGGCACAGAGGCTTTCTGCTGTGCGTAGCTTGATATCACGCTCTCCACGAACAAACCGACGTAGCACCGCATGGTCTATGCCCGACCCTACCGCAATAGCATAACGGGATTGCTTAGAGCTGATGATTGTTTTGCGTAATTTTTCGCTAAGACTCATGTGTTTACTTCCAACTTCGAGAGGGACGATACGATAGCCGCTAACAATCAAAAAGACGGTCTGTTGACCCATATTATAAGGGCTTTTTAGGGGTGGTAGCGACCAAGTACTACTCTCAGAGCAATCATATGATTACCGAACAAGTTAAAGAGATTGCTTACAATTTACTCTCGTCGTCCCCTCTTCGAGATCCTTGTGAATTATCGATAGCCTTGGTGGAAGAGCTAGTACGTCTCGACGTAATCGGCTCCGATGAGTCCGCAGAGAATATCGACTTCTCAAGTTTAATCTCGACCCTTTTGGAGGGTTTAGCAGATTCTACATATTTTGACGTTGCCGTCTTGGGGGAAATTCGCACCTTTTTTACAAACAAGGGCAGAATAGAGTCGCTTTTTTGCGGATTACTGAGAAGTAGTCAGCGAAGCGGCGCCCGTTCGATGGAGATCCGGTGCAGCGAATCGGAAGAAGCCTGGTCCTTTGTAGTTCGAGATGACGGTAACCTCATCTCCTCGTCGCAGCGTCGAGCAATGCTAGAGCTTGCCTATGAAGTCTCGGAGACGGGTAAGCCTCGGGTGGGAGATGTTGCCTTGTTTACTGCCCTGCAAATACTTCGATTCTATGAAGGCGAGATCTCAGTGTCTCCCTTCGGAGCCGGAGGGAGCGAGGTTAGAATTTTGATACCTAAGGAGTGAGAGAGCGCGCGCAGAGAAGGTGCCCTTGCGTTTTGATGTCTGTTGGAAGCTCGTTAGAACAGGTGTTTTTCGTCCGTCCGGGTCTGCAACGCTGCCACGGTTGGTATGTCCCAAACGAGTTCGTAGAAGGAATAGGAGGAGGACTTGCTACCGTTAGTATGCCAGTTATGGACATAATAAGAGCGTCGACGGCACTATCGCCCGTCATGCAAGCGGTAGTGCAGGTCGGAGGAATTATCGAGGTCTGAGACCAGCCTCAAGAATCGACTTATCGGCGCCTTTGCGCTAACAGTCTATCGATTATGAAATACGATGGAATAGTTTTCGATTTGGATGGAACGTTGCTCGATACGTTAGACGATATCGCGGCCAGTGCCAACGCGGTGCTACACGAGATGCAATGCGCTCCTCATTCCCGAGAGTCCTATCGCGAGTACGTAGGGTTTGGGCTAAGGAATATGGCTTTGCAGGCCTTGCCGACTAACCGCCGCACGGAGGCGGATGTGGAGGCCTTTGTCGCCGGATATCGGGCTATCTATGCTGAACGGTGGAAAGAGACTTCGCGACCGTTTGATGGGATTCCCGAGCTGCTCGATGTATTGGTTGAGCGCCGAATGCCGATGGCAGTGCTCTCCAACAAAAGGAATGACTTCACAGAGCGGTGTGTTCACACGCTTTTGGGTAGATGGCCTTTCAAAGTTGTCCGGGGAGAGGTGGCAGGCGTGCCGCTGAAGCCCGATCCTACCTCTGCTCTCGCAGTTGCGGCCGATCTCGGACTCGAGCCTCGGCGGTGTCTCTTCGTCGGTGATTCTGAGGTCGATATTAAAACCGCTCAGAGAGCGGGGATGTCGAGCGCGGGTGTCCTGTGGGGATATAGAGATAGAGAGGTTCTCGAGCGCTGCGGACCTTCTGTCCTTGTTGCCCATCCTGCTGAGCTCCTTGCCCACTGTATCGGGAGTGCGTCGTAGGCGGCGGGGGCCTTACGGGGTGAAGATAAGCTCAGCCGTTCAAACAGTGAGAAATTTACGGTGCAGAGATGCGTCGTCGCCGAGCTCCACATGAAAAGAGCAGGCCCAGCACCGACCTTGAGAGAAGAACACACCCTCTCCGTGTTGTGTCGCGAGCTCTTGCACTTCCGGACGCCCCTCGGTTGCGGGGAGCTTCCTCAGAAGAGGCGCCCGAATGAAGTGTGACTCGATCGGCTTAGAAAGGTTGGAGATCGTAATAGGCGCAGTGAAAGACTCGGTTTGAGGTCCGTAGAAGTTTCGATACGCCTTAATGTCTATCAGGTTCAGTGCGGGTTGTTTTGGATTTTCAACCTCTCGAGCCACCAGTATTGCCCCGGCGCAGATGCCCCAGACGGGGTTTGACTTACCGAACTCCCGAAGGGGCTCCTCCATCGCGTGCTTCTGTATGAAGCGCAGCATGGTCGTGCTCTCGCCTCCGGGGATGATAAGGCGATCGATAACAGAGAGGTCCTCTGGAGTTTTAACACGGAGAGTTTTAACGCCAAGGGAGGCAAAGAGCTTCTCGTGCGGTTCGATGCAGCCCTGATAACCGAGGATCCCTACAACATGAGCAGGTGTTACCATCCTCGGGGTGCAAGTAGTGACTCTTGCGGTATCTGGCTTATCTCGAGCCCCTTCATCGCCTTGCCGAGGTTTCGAGATACTTCGAGCAGCCTTTTGGGGTCGTTGTAGAAACAGGTGGCTTCCACGACAGCCTTGGCTAGTTTGAGAGGGTACTCGGCTTTGAAGATACCTGACCCAACAAAAACGGACTCTGCGCCGAGTTGACGGCAGAGCGAGGCATCCGCAGGGGTGGCCACGCCGCCGGCGGCAAAGTTGGGTACTGGGAGCCTACCGAGATCTCTAATTTCTCGTATCAGCTTCAAGGGGACTCGATATTCCTCCGCCTTGCGCGCTAGGCTCTCTTCGGAGAGGTCTCGCAGCTCGTCTATTCCCTTTTTTACCTCTCGAAGATGCCGCACGGCTTCGATGATGTTCCCGGTTCCGGCCTCACCCTTGGTTCTGATCATGGCAGCTCCCTCGTTTACACGTCGGAGTGCCTCTCCCAGGTTAGTAGCCCCACATACGAACGGTGTCTTGAAGGGGTGCTTGTCAACGTGAAGATGCGGATCTGCAGGGGTCAGTACCTCGGATTCGTCGATAAAATCGATGCCGAGGGCCTCTAGGATCTGAGCCTCAGCAAGGTGCCCGATTCGAACCTTGGCCATTACGGGGATGCTGACAGCTTTTTTGATGTCTTCGATCATTTGTGGGTCGCTCATTCGAGCGACCCCGCCGTCTCGGCGGATATCGGACGGCACACGCTCGAGCGCCATGACAGCGACTGCTCCAGCATCCTCGGCGATGCGTGCCTGTTCTACGTCGACGACGTCCATGATCACGCCATTACACAGCATGCGTGCCAGCCCGACCTTTATCTCGAAGGCCGGGATGATGGAGCTCTGATGGTCTTTATCGTAACCGTTAGTAGTGCCCATGTGCTGAAAATATGAAGACGTGCAGGAACAGTATCTGGTGACCCCAATGGGAATCGAACCCATGTTTCCGGCGTGAGAGGCCAGCGTCCTAACCGCTAGACGATGGGGCCACAAAGATAACCTGGGGAAGTTAGCATGCATTGGCGGGCGTTTCAACTTTTGGGCCTGAAAAGCTCCAGGGGTGGGTGGACCGGCCCCGACCTCATTTATGCGCCCCGCCTCCCGGGCGCTGGGCGCCC
>JBILFA010000030.1:0-30826 GCA_044351795.1 Bdellovibrionota bacterium
GAAAAAATCCTCAATGTATCGCAGCGGATACACCTGCGGTTTTTTCACGCTCTCATCTTCGACCATCACCAAAACCTCGAATTTCTCGCTACGAAGCCATTTTTCCGCAGCCTGTTAAGATCCTTTCCAGCGGCACCTTCCACTGTAAGGCCGGTCATCGGTGAATCATACGCTTTAGCGTAGCGTTACACTCCCATTCCTCGACATCAAGGGTCGAGTGGTAATCACTCAGGTTATGCCATGATTAAGGTCGTTCACTGTATTACCGGTCTCACAGGTGATGGAGCACAAGGCATGTTGTTGAGGCTTGTTGCCGATCTGGCGGAACATGGCGTCAACAATTCGGTTGTCAGCCTTCAAGCGCGAGAGGCAATGGCCTCGTCATTCGAGCACATCGGAGTTCCGGTCTATTCCCTCGGTATGAATTCGATATATGGCGGCGCGCAAGGTTTCGCCGGTTTGTGTAGAATTCTTTGCGCGGAAGCCCCGGATATCCTCCAGGGATGGATGTACCATGGAAACGCGGCTCTTTACCTTGCACAAAAAATGCTGCCGCAACGCATACCGCTCATTTGGAATATTCGGCGAGGGTTGGATGACCTGGGAGAGCGCTCGTGGAAGACCCGAGGTATGATTTTCATTAATCGTATGCTTTCGAGGGGGCCTAGTGGCATCATCTACTGTACTGAGCAGAGTATGGTGCAGCACGAAATGCTGGGATTCACGCGCGGTAAGGGAGTTGTAATCGGCAACGGGTTCGATACCGGTCGATATCGACCACGAAGCGATTCGCGATCCTTGCTGGCCTCACGATTGGGACTCTCCGCGGATGCGTTGGTAATCGGGCACGTGGGGCGTTACGATGTTGCCAAGGGGCATCGCCACCTGTTAGAGGCCTTCTCACAGGTGAGCTCACTGTACCCCAAAGCTCGTCTTGTGTGTGCGGGGCGTGGAGTCGATGAAAGTAATTCGACTCTGGTCGCATTACTGCAACGCTTGGACCTCTCGTCTCGCACGACGTTGCTCGGGGAGTATTCTCCAGTGGAGGAGCTGTATCCCGCATTTGACATCATGTGCTCGTCTTCTATAGCTGAAGGATTTCCGAATGTGATCGCGGAGGCGATGGCAAGTGGTGTGCCGTGTGTGGTTACGGATACCGGCGCTTCTCGTGCACTTGTCGAGGGGATAGGAATAGTGGTTGAGCCGCGCTCAAGCGCTGCTTTGGCGCGCGGTTTGTCCACCTTGTGTGCAAAGAGTGTAGTAGAGCGACGAGATATGGGTGTGTTGAGTCGACAAAGAGTCAGAGACCTGCACTCCATGAAAGTGATCTCGCAACGCTACGCGGATCTGTACAAAGGTCTCTCTGATAGTGACGGGAATCATGCACGAGCGGGCGTTAACGTGCCAATCGCGGATAAGGCAAGGGTCGTTTGACTCGTATTCTCCGTTGCCTTACGTACTCTTCTTTGCCCGGACGAACTGATTCCTAAGCTGTTGGATTATATTAGGTTTTTGACCCTTGGGTGCGATGTTTTTACACGCTGGGTAGGTTCTCTCTAAGGTGTGTCATAGATAGTCCGGTGGAGCTATCAAGAGTTCGTTGACCCCGCCTCCGTCTGACTGGTATTCTCAGAGGGATTATCTGGTTACCGCTCCGGGACCCTACCGGTTGATATTGATTGCTTGAGACCGTTCAAGCATCAGTGTGCGCTTCCGACACTGAGTTCCTGCGGACTATCAGAATGGTAATTGCCGTGGAGGAATGAAATGTCGAGAAAATTATATGTGGGTAATCTGCCTTTTTCCATCGAAGATGGCGATCTTGAGCAGCTCTTTACCCAAGCTGGATCCGTTGCGTCGGCTCGAGTGGTACTTGATCCCGCAACAGGTCGTAAGCGGGGTTTCGGTTTCGTCGAAATGTCGAGTGAGGATGAGGCTGAAGCAGCCAAGAATATGCTCAACGGGACCGATGTAGAGGGCCGTTCAATAGTCGTTGATATCGCCCAGGAGCGCCCTCGCCGTGAGGGTGGCGGTGGCGGCGGCGGCGGCGGGGGTTTCCGTGGAGGAGACCGCCCACGACGAGGCGGCGGTGGTCAAGGCGGCTATGGAGGTGGACGTCGCTAGATTTCCCGTGAAGCAAGCGCCGCTCTTATGCGGGTGGCGCTTGCTAGCTGTTTCTTCACTTCACCCTTGTTCTTTCTTCGGAGTCTTGCTCGCTGCTTCAGTCAACCATCAAGGCATCGCAGAGAGCCTGCCTCAGTGCCTTGAATGTTTTTACTGCCGAGCTGTCCGACCTGCCGACCGCATGCTCGGGAGCCTCTAGGTAGAGAACTCCGATACGACGCTTGGTACCTAATGAGCTGTAAATGCCCGCGGTTGATTCGATAGCGTCATCGCCTTCACGCTCTATCAACGGCTGAGAGCAGTTGAATGCTACGAGAGCTGGGTCGCCCTGTGTGTGTATAGATGTCGTGATGTTGTCCGCTACAAGTCCTGCCATGGCGCTGCCAGGGGCAGTCTTGAGGTTTATCCTACCCAAACGCCTGAGCCTTACGTTACCTATTACGGAAAGCGGCAGAAGGCTCATCTGAGATGGATCTATGAGGAATACACAACCTCCCGTGAATCCCGCATCAGGAATTATCTTTTTTACGAGCTGCTCAATGACCTCTTTGCTCACGCCACTGCTCGGCATCTCCGAGTATAGAGAGCGCAGCGCTGCTTGAACGGCCGGTGGACAATGGCGGATGTGTTGATTGTCTGAGGCGCGTGAGCCTAATTTGTGGCGATTTATCGCGCTCGGTGGATCGAACGAGGCTAATGTAGCGAATGTAGCGGGAAGTGCGGATTTGTAATGCTCCGTGTGTTCCACGGCGCGGGCGCGGATAAGATGAACGCCGTCGTCTCCGAGAAATTTTGTGATGTAATCGTTCGCTCTTCGCCAGTCGTTCTCCGCCGATGGGTATGTCTCGGGGCTGCCAGCCCGCGCGAGAGCCTCACCGATTTCACACAGGCTCTGGTAGGTTTGCCATGGATCTTGGTCTTGCTGAGGAGTTTTTTGAGGTTGCGCTTCAGCGTTCGGACGGAGTATTCGCATCGCAAGTACGGTTGGGCTGAATCCCAGTTCCTTGGTCAGCTCCTCGTCCACGGTGGCTCGGGGTGTGAGTGATTTGATGACGCGGGCGTAGAGAGAGGGATAATTCCACGCTATCAGATTGAGGCCGATCTCTCTAATGACCCCGTGTGAAAACCCCACCTCCGGATCGAGATTCTGATTCTTGCTTAGTATCTCCGCGGTCGAAGCGATGATGGCAGTCTCCTTCAAGCGGTTAGACTGAAATGATGCGCTGGACTCCAGTTGATGGGTCGATGGAGGTTCGTTCTGAGTTCCGAGGATCGCCGCGAGTTTCGGTAGCCCGGCCCAACGAATTAGTTGGATCGGCTGGGAAGATATTGCAGTGGGAACGTTTTCCTTAGTGGCGCTCGGGAGAAGTTCTTTGACCACGTATGTAAAGAGAGCGAAGTCTTTCTTGAGCTCATCGATAAGGGGGGAGAGGTCTGTTTCGTAGCTGCCCTCTTCGAGCCCGTGACGAATAGTCTTCAGAATCGCGGGATTAATTGGAAACCACAGGGTGCTGACGTGATGCACCGCCCGTTCAAGGCGTTTGTCCGAAGAAGGCTTACCTTGTAAAGCTGGCATCTCTAAGGGTGCTCCTAGGTGCTACATTCGTTCTTTGACCCGAGCGCTATCCTTCGCCGCCTCGGTAAAGCCCTCTCATCCCCTCCTTGGTCAGATAGAGCTTTAATTGTCGTTCCACGTACCACTTGAGGGTTCGACTTGGAGAAGTTGAAGCTTTAGGTTTGGGCTCTGAAAGGATCCTTAAGATCCAGAGATCAAGTAGTTATGAATTCAGCCCGCGGCAAAGCAGCGCGCCTGCCCCCTGTCTTCCTAGTGTACCGGCTTTCCTGCAGCTCGGAGCAGGCGCCTCCAAGATAAAGCGAGGCTGGTAGCTTCGAGGATCTCTTCTCTCGTTAGTTCGGGGAATTCGGTCGACAACTCTGGTAGTATGTGCAGAGGATTTCGAAGTTCTCTGATTGAGAACATTTCGAAGCAAGCGTCCGCTACGATGAGGAATTTCTCCCGGTCGGAAGATTTGGTTGCTTCTTCCTTCAGTACGATTGGGGAATCGGTCATATCTGTTTCGGAATGCCTCATAACGACTAAGGACAGTAGTAGATTGAGGGGGCTGTGTACAGGGGTTTTCTCGCTGCAGAATCATCGAAAGAACTCAGATAATACCGATACTTTGTGCTCGAGGTCGAGCGGCGAGGAGTGCATGAAAGGAGAGTCGTCCGTGTGGAACAGAGGAGGACAGATAGGACCACGTAACGCCTCGTCCGTAACAAACTTGCAGTGACATGAAGAAGCTCAGTGGATGAAGTAGTAGAAACATAGTTGCGTCGTGTCGGTCGGCTCTTTAGTGTCGTGTTGGAAGGACTCTGTGTCGCTTAGGAGCACGATTGGACGGTTTGCGATCTTTTTGATGTTTCGGGGGCTGGTGAGATCGTAACGGGGTAGAAAAAGGAAGCGGAAGAGAGATATGGGAACGTGGTACTTGAGTTATAACGGTAAGCAGTTTGGACCTTTCGAAGAAGCGCTTGCGATCGCAAAAGCGCATGAGAACCCCCAAGGTTTCGCCTGGAAGGAGGGCATGGAGAGCTGGCTTCCAATTTCGCAGATCCCGGATCTGAAGGGGAGCAGTGGAGGCGTTGCCGCCGCACCACCTCCGGTGTCGCGTTTGGTCGCCGATGTTATAGATTTCAAGATCTGTGGATCGGAGATGCAATTTGTCGAAATTGAACTCGACCCTGACGAGTCCGTCATCGCGGAAGCCGGTGCGATGATGTACAAGTCTCCATCTATTACGATGCAGAGTATCTTTGGGGACGCTAGTGGACACAGGTCCTCGGTAGTAGACAAGTTGATCGGTGCAGGAAAGAGACTCCTCACAGGTGAGGGGCTGTTCATGACTGCTTTTACGCATACCGGTCAGGGTAAGGCTCACATCGCATTTGCCTCGCCTTTCGCCGGAAACATCATTCCGGTTGCACTGGCGCACATTGGAGGATCGCTGATCTGTCAAAAAGACAGCTTCCTCTGTGCGGCCAAAGGGGTTTCGGTCGGTATTCACTTCCAGCGTAGGATATTGACCGGTCTGTTCGGTGGCGAAGGCTTTATAATGCAAAAGCTGGAGGGTGATGGGCTTGTCTTTATGCATGCAGGCGGTACAGTTGTTGAACGTTACCTTGAACCAAATGAGACTTTGCACGTCGATACAGGCTGTATAGTGGGGTTCCAGCCCACAGTCGATTTTCAGCTTGAGCAGGCCGGCGGTATCAAGACTGCCCTGTTTGGGGGTGAGGGGCTGTTTTTTGCATCTCTTCGCGGACCGGGGGCTGTATGGTTGCAGTCGCTACCGTTCTCACGGCTTGCCGGCAGGATGTTGATGGCATCCAAGGGGGGGCAAGAGGAAGGATCCGCTCTTGGCGCGCTTGGTTCGATCTTCAAGTCGAGCTAGCGAGTTGGGGTGATCCGACTACGGTCTCAGTGGCGTTTCCCGGTTCTCGCGAACTCTTCTTACGCCCCAAGATACGCTTCCCGCACTCTGGGATCCGAGATCAGGACTGAAGATTCGCCGGAAAGAGTTACGGCGCCGGTTTCCAACACGTAGCCGCGGCTTGCGAGCTTCAAAGCGAGATGGGCGTTTTGTTCAATGAGCAAGATCGTCATTCCCTCCTCGTTCAAGCGCTCGAGGGCTTCGAATATCTTACGTACTAACAGAGGAGCGATACCCATAGATGGCTCATCGAGAAGAAGCATACGAGGTTTGCTCATCAGAGCGCGTCCGATAGCAAGCATCTGCTGCTCTCCTCCTGAAAGGGTTCCTCCAAGCTGGCTCTCACGCTGACGAAGGATCGGGAACAGGGAGTAGACATACTCTTCGGAAGCTCTAATCTCTGCTTGGTCACTCCGTGAGTATGCGCCCAGTCGGAGATTGTCGTTGACTGTGAGTCTCGGAAAGATCCGGCGTCCCTCTGGAACCTGCGCCAACCCGAGCCGTAAGCGGGCATGCGCCAGCATTGAAGTGATGTTCAGGCCGTCGAACCAGATTTCGCCACTTGTGAGGGGTTGAATACCAGAGATGCACATCAGGGTTGTCGTCTTACCGGCACCGTTCGATCCAAGCAGAGTTACGGCTTCACCGGGCAGTACGTCGAAGCTGATGTCGTTGAGAGCTTCAATCGGCCCGTACGACGAACGTATCTGCTTTACCGAAAGAAGGGGTGCTTTAGTGGTCATTGTCGGAATCTCCCAGATACGCGGCGATGACCTTAGGATCTTGTCTGACGACCTCAGGTGGGCCTTCTGCTATCTTTTCTCCGTACTCGAGCACCGTGATGTGATCCGAGATACCCATGACCAACTTCATGTGGTGCTCTATCAGCAGTACGGTAACCCCTCGTTCTCGGATACGAGCGATGAGCGTGGTGAGCTCTCCCATTTCAGAAGGGTTCATGCCTGCTGCCGGTTCATCCAAGAGGATAAGGTGGGGTTTCGATGCCAACGCTCGCGCGATCTCGAGACGTCGTTGGCTTCCGTAGGGGAGGGATCTTGCCGGAGTATCTTCGGTACCCGAGAGCCCTACGAATCCCAATAATTCAAGAGCCTCTTCACGCTGTGTCTGCTCTTGTCGCTTGAAGTGCTTGGTTCTGAGGAGCGCCGAGATCGGTCGCAGTTTGGATATGCTGAGCATCCCCATCAGTACGTTTTCGAGGGTCGTCATGCTCTTGAACAAGCGGATGTTCTGAAAGGTACGAGAAATCTTTCTTTGTACGGCTGTATACGGGGTGTGTCTTGTTCGTTGCCACATCGTAAAGGAGCCGGCTGCAGCAAGTAGAGAACCGAAGACGAATACGCCCCATGTGAGGGTATTGTCTTGGTTGCGCAGGAACGACATGCACGCCTCACCGGCAGCGCTCCAGTTGAAGGGCTGTTCGTATACATAGATCTGGTTAATCGAAGCGTCCCACAAGCCCTGCGCGTTGATCCCAAGCATGAGAGCCGTTCCAAACAGGACGCCGATAGCGAGGCTCTTTCCAAGAACATGCCATGTGAGAGGCTCACGAATATCCTGCCCCTGAACCGCAATCGCTCCTGTGCTAGGGGAGTAGATACCCGTGACACAATTAAAGACGGTTGTTTTACCCGCACCATTCGGTCCGATGACTGCGGCTATCTGGTTATCTGTCACGTTGAGAGTGATATTGTGAGCGGCGACGAGCCCTCCAAACCGGACGGTGACGTTGCGGAGTGAGAGAAGCGGAGCGGGACTGCTCGTGATGGTCATCTTTCTCCTGAGTTACGAGAGGGCATCAATCCTTCGCTCTTGAACCGCATCATGAGCACCAACGCCAAGCCAAAGATCATATATTTCCAATTCCCAGGCGAGAGCAGAACATTCGAGCTTCCAGAGCTCATATTGGAGAGCCAATCGGCGAGCTTGGCCAGCACGATAGAGTTGATGCCAACCATGATAATCGCTCCTAGGATCGCTCCTGGTATACTACCGAGGCCTCCTACAATAACCATAGACAGCGCCATGACCGACATCTGAAAGTCGTAATTGCTCGGCTCTCCGCTCGAACCGAGGAAGCCAGCTAGCAGCGCACCCGCCACAGCGCATAGTCCCGCTGATAGTGCGAAGGTAAAGAGTTTGGTGCGTGCTGGATTGACGCCCATACACGAGGCTGCAAGCTCGTCGTCTCTGAGCGCAAGCCACGAGCGCCCTGTCGAGGAATTCAAGAGACGCTGCATGAGGAAAGCCGCCAGAGCAAGTATTGCAAGAATGAGGTAGTACCAACCGATCGGAGTGCTGCTCGATATCTGAATCGAACCTATCGATGGAGCAGGAAGCGGGTTAATACCTTGAGTGCCTTTGGTGATTGCATCGAGGTTGCGGAGGACATCCTGCACTATCTCACCAAATCCAAGTGTGACTATGGCCAAGTAGTCACCGCGCAGTCGCATGGTAGGAAGGGCCAATAGAGCACCGGTAGCCATACCGACGAGACCTGCCAGGATTACTGCGCACAGCCATGGAATCTGGAAGGGATAGACAGAGCAGGAGGCAATGGCAAAGGTATACGCGCCTATGGCGACAAACGCCGCTACACCTAGATGAAGTAGTCCCGTAAAACCGGTCACAACGGAGAGCCCGAGCCCAACCAGCGCAAAGATGAGCACTGGAGGCATCAGTGGCGTTACGTGGAGTGTCGATGGAAGTAGTGCATCTATGAGCGGAACTACGGCTAGTACTCCAAGTAGTCCCAACAGTCGCATGTCGATGTGTGATCTCGTCATATGAACCGCGAATCAAACCTTTTCCTTCACCGCTCTGCCCAGCAGTCCGGCAGGACGAAAAACCAGAACCCCGATAAGTATCACGAAGACAATGGTATTGGTCCATTCAGTAGAGATATACTGGTCACTCATCGCCCGGATTACGCCTATTAAGATCCCGCCGATGACCGAACCGACGAGATTACCGATGCCTCCTAGTACGGCCGCGGTAAAAGCATCGATACCGACTCGATACCCCATCTGGAAAAATACGGTGTTGTTGTAGAAAGCGTAGATGATGCTAGCAGCTCCAGCCAAGGAGCCCCCGAGCACAAAAGTGAGGCTGATGATGCGATCAACATCGATGCCGACGAGCCTTGCCGCAACCGGATTCTGAGCCACTGCTCGCATCGCTCGACCGAACTGCGTGCGGGTCACAAGAAGAACGAGCACTAGGAGAAGAGGGAGAGTGACCGAGATAACCACCACATCCTTAGGCGAGAACAGGATGAAGGAAGATTCTCCCAACAGGTTGGTGTTGGAAACGAGTAGAGGGAAATCCTTGGGAGATGCCGCAGACGTTCCCATGTCGAACGCCGGAATAGGGAGACCTCCCCAGAACAAACCGATGTTGAGAAGGATAAAGGAAACTCCAAGCGCCGATACAAGAGGCACGAGCCGCGGCGCATTTCTCAATGGTCGATACGCAAGCCGGTCGATCAGCCAATTCAGGAGGCCGCAGAAAAGCGGCACGATAGTGAACAGCAAAGCGAACGATGCCCACCACGTGACGGTATCGATCTGATCTGCTGGGGGTAAGGGAGCTAACCCCAGAGCTCCCAAGATGGTCAGGGCACAGAACCCTCCCAACATGAAGAGATCTCCGTGAGCGAAGTTTATAAGCTCCACTAATCCGTACACCATCGT
Organism: Bdellovibrionota bacterium; assembly: GCA_044351795.1. GTDB lineage: Bacteria > Bdellovibrionota_C > UBA2361 > UBA2361 > OMII01 > OMII01. Next base: position 9,329 of record JBILFA010000030.1, read on the forward strand.
ATACCCAAGCGCGATCAGGGCGATGATCATGCCATTAGATAGTCCGATGATGAGCTGTTGAATCAGAACATCGGTGGTGTCCATAAACAGCTATTCGAGTACCTTGGTGAGAACAAATGCGCCTTTATCGACCATATTCCCACTCATCGTGCGGAGGGTTGTGTCACCGTTTGAATCGAAAGACCAGGTCCCGAGAGCGCCGTGGAAATCCTTGGTGTCTGCGATGGAGGCGAGTATTCCAGCTCGGTCCTTTGTCGCTGCCTTGGAGATGGCGTCGATAACCACCTTGCCTGCTTCGTAGCCGTACGCGGCATACCCCTCGGGCTCCGCGTTGTAGGTGGACTTGTAGGTTTCGTAGAATCTCTGTCCTACTCCCTTGAGTTGGCCGGCCGGAACTCCGCCGAACGTAATATAGGTGCTCCCCTGGACCGCCTCTGCACCAGCTGACTCGATGAAGGCTGTTTCATAGCAGCCATCTGGAACCATGAATTCGCTGGTAATCCCAGTCGCGCGAAAATCCTTGACGAGCTGACCCGCATTCGTTTGTGTGGTCCCACCGAAATACACGAGATCGGGTTGGGTTTGTTTAATCTTTACGGCTAAGGAGCGGTAGTTGGATGCTTTAGGGTCTATCTTATCGAATCCGAGAACGGAGAAATTCCTTGCAGTCGCCCCCTTCTTGAACATAGTGGCGACTCCTTTCCCGTACAGCTCACCGTCGTGAAGGATGTACACGGACTTAACGCCGAGCTCCTGAGCCCATTGCGCGCCCACATCGCCTTGTAGATCGTCGGCAGGTACGACGCGGAAAAATGTAACCTTACCCGTGGGTCGATAAATGCTCGGTTCGTTCGGTTCACCGAGGCCCGGCTTGGTGAGACCGGGCCACGACGCAGCAGGTGACACCATGAGAAGTCCGGCTTGATTGAGCTTGGGCATGCTGATCTTGGCGGCTCCTGAGTTGTACGGTCCGAGATACGCTACAATCGACGGGTCCTGAATGGCTTTGTCGGCGTTGGTCGCCTCCACCGCAGGATCCCAACTGCCGCGGGCGGGCGAGGAATCATCCCAATCTTCGTACTGAATCGTGACGTCCCCGGCCTTGCTGTTGACCTCCTTGAGAGCAAGCCGAATGCCGTTTGCGATACTGGTGGCTTGCGCGTTGGCGCTCCCGGTTTTTGGGAGGCTCGAAACGATCTTGAGGATTGTCTCGGCGTAAGCCGGAGCGGCGCATACGAAGACCGTGGCGATTGTCGCGAGAAGCGATCTGGAGAGATTGAGTGGTTTCATAAGGGACACCTCCGTGAATAGGCGGAGTATGGCACGGGAAGCTGTTGAGTCGGAAGTGCCCCAAATGGATCGTAAGACTAGAGAAGTAGTGAGCAGGGGAGTGTATAACCTTGTGGACAAAACCCCTGCTCGAAAAGATGAAAAAAACGGCGATTCGAGCGGATTTTCGTCGGAGCTGACGCTTCGTACTACTTGTAGGGTCGAGGCAGTCGTCCCTGCGGCACCATAAAGGTTGGAGCTGTAGCTCCTGTTCGAACCGAGTTATTTCACTCCGGGTACGTTCACGTTTACGAGCACGAGCAGCCTCGACGGACAGGCTCTCTGCCACGATGACTCCACTCATGTCGACGCGCGGTGTTTGTTGATATCTCCGACCCTCACGCCTTGCATCCCACGGTCGGGTGATGCGGGCTATCGTTTCAACGTATAGTGCTCTGGAGATTTCATTATGACTATCGCCGAACGTTTCACTCGAAGTAATCGCAGCTCTCGCCGACATCTCCGAGAGCGAATAAAGGAGAATGTGGGGCGTAGAGAGCGGGGGGTCTCGACTGTCGCGGGCGGATTTATGGTCCTCGATGGGCTTCGCCGTCGTAGTGTCGGCGGCTTACTGGAAGGAGCGCTGGGAGCAAGTCTCCTGTACCGCGGGAGTAGTGGATTTTGTTGGCTCTATAATATGCTGAATATTGATACGGCCGAGAAACGCGAAAGCCATCCGAGCATTCGCGTTCAGCGAACGATAACGATCGATCGTGATCCACAGACTGTCTATTCTGTCTGGAGAAGATTCGAAAATCTGCCGCGTTTCCTCAACCATGTAGAGTCGATCTCTCCCTTGGACGGCAGGCGCTCGCACTGGGTAGTTCGAGGACCTTTGGGTCGGAGAATCGAATGGAACGCGGAGATCGTCGAGGATGTACCAGGGCACCACTTGGCTTGGCGCTCAGAGGAGGGCGCTCCACTGAGACATTCAGGAGCTGTCGGTTTCTTACCGCTCGATGGTGGACGGGCAACCGAGGTTAAGGTTTCACTCCAGTATGAACCTAGCGGAGGAGCCTTCCGTGAAGTCGTCGCCAGGCTTCTCGGTGATGATCCTCGACGTCAGATTCGTGAGGATCTCGAAAGGTTCAAGCGGGTAGTAGAGGACGAGGGCTGCTCGGAGGCACGTACGTGGCAGCAGGAGTCTCCCCGAGCTTCTTGAGGAAGCGAGCCACTCGTGCTCCTCCCGATAGCAAGGGACTTGTTCCCATGGATGTGTCATACTCACATCCATGGGCTCCAAGGCTAAAGAGAAGCGAGCGCTGGTCGAGCGTTTGGTAATGGAAGGCTTGTGCGTGGATCGGATGTCGGCTGAAAAGCAGATCCGTGCAGGGCTTGTTCGTGTCGGTGGTGAAATTGTCGACAAACCGGGCTCCATCGTTGATGACAAGGCTTCGGTCTCTCTCACCCAGCGACGAGAATATGTGGGGCGCGGTGCGCTCAAACTGGAAGCTGCCCTGAAGATTTTTGGGCTTTCCGCTGAGGGCCTGGTCTGTGCGGATGTCGGGGCGTGCACGGGCGGCTTTACGGAGGTGTTGCTGCGCTCGGGGGCTCAACGGGTGTACGCGATCGATGTTGGTTACGGTGACCTTGATTGGCGTATCCGTACCGACCAGCGTGTTGTGGTGATGGAGCGCACCAATGCGCGTTATCTCGAGAATCTTCCGGAGCCGATCTCTCTTGTCTCTATCGATGTATCCTTCATTTCATTGACACAGATACTGCCAGCTGTGTGCAAATGGTTGGGCGGTCATGCAACTATCGTGGCGCTCATCAAACCGCAATTCGAAGCATCGCGCGACCAAGTCGGTGAAGGAGGAATCATTACTGACTCGGCAGTTCATGAAAAAGTCATCGAAAAAATAGCCCGTTTTTTACCCTCAGTCGGCCTAAACTTCCGCGCCTGTGAGCCGTCTCCCATATTAGGTACGGAGGGTAACAGGGAATTCCTGTTGTGGTGTGAATGGGCGCCTGCCGGTAGTGCATAGCTCGCACAAGATAGTGGGGAATGAGGACTCCTCATCTCCTCCATGATCTCTCTCATTCCTGATTTCGTGCTCGGGCGTTACACCATTGCTCATTCTCCTGACTTTCTCGGGCACCCCAAAGAAGGATGTATATGACACACCATCGATCCGGAATTCATCGAAGAGTTGCGCCTTTAACTATCGCTGCGTTGGCAGTAATCCTAGGAGGAGCCGGGAGTGCGCTCGCTGAACCACCCACCATCTACAAGGAGACATTTGGTTTTTGCACCGGAAGTGTCGGTCCGATTGCCGCGGATCAAGCGGGATGGCAGGGACTAAAAAGCGGCCTTCCGAAGACCAAGTTTAGTAACCTCAAGGTCTTCTCATACGGTGCTCCACGTATCGGGGGAGCAGTGAACAGTGATCCGACAGGATTATCGCAGGGATACAGTTTCTGGTTCCGGCCTACCTACGGACTAACGTTGCTCACTCGTGAATTCACTTTCGATGCCGCCTTACTCTCTAATCCCTCCACCATAGTGCAGTACGAGCAACGGCTCAGTGGCATCAATCAGGCAGGAGTTCCGAATCGCACGCAGCTCGCCTTTCAGATCGATGGGATGTGGTACATCTCTGAGGAGGGTACTGAGCAATCCAACGGCGGCACAGCGTGGGAATTGGTCAGCATATTCCCGGCGGGACTTCGATACGGAGCAGTATCCGTCGTCGGTGACGTAGGGCCGGAGATCCCGACCTCATACAATACAAGTCTCCCGATAACGGGAACGGTCGAGGCATTCGGGGTCTTCTTAGGTGAAGTAAATGGTCGTGTGCGTCTAGAGAACTTCACGATTCAAGCGGCTCCACCCTCCGCTGGGTCGATCTCGACAGCCGTTCAGCAACCGAATATTTCGGCGTGCCCGCTGACCAGTTCTGATCGAGAAGGGATAGCTCCCGTCGATCCCACACCGGGGCCCGACGATAGTGGTGGGGGAGAAGATGATGGCACGGGAGGCCCTCCGGATCGTGAGGTGCCTGAAGAGACCCCGCCGCCTCAACTCACACCGGGCGCAGTTAGCTTCGTTTTCTGTCCGGCAGGCGAACAAGGAAAAGGAAAGAGTGTCAAATTCTCTACCCGAGCGCGTAAAGCACTCTTGAAAGGTCCGCGTAAGCCTACCGTCTCAGATCTGCGAGACCAGGCTGTCGTTGCTGTGATGTCTCAGCGTGTGATGCCGTTGGGCGCACTGGTAAATGTAAAAGTTTCGGATTTCAATCTGACCGACAAAACCCTCAAGATAGTGCTCAAAAAAGGCGCTGCCCCGATCAATCTCAAGCTCAACAGTCGTGCTCTGAGCGCTATCGCCAAGTATGTGACGGTTGCAGGAATCGGACGGAATGCAGCGTCGCCGCTGTTTGTCAGGACTGACAAGAAAACCAAGCTGCTGGATCTCTCTCATGCGGCCTGCTCCAGAGATCTGCGAGGTATCCTGACCCAGACGGCACGACGGGTAAGGATCCCTGCAGCAAGCTTCTTTGTGCCATCGCGCTGATTAATTAGGTCAGGAAGATCGGAAATTGAAGAAACGGGGAGCTCATGATGGAGCTCCCCGTTTGTTTTAGAGGCGCTCAGAGAGGAGTCGGCAGGCGTCCGTAACTGTGAAGATCCCCACGACCTTTTCTGTATCATCCACTACCACTGCCGAACCGATACCCGTTTCCGCCATGTGCGCAGCGACATTCCTGACCAGTTCAGTCAAGGGAACTGCATAAACATCGGGGCTGCACACATCGCTAACTACAAGCGACTCACCTCGTTGGCTATCGATGCCGTGCACCAGTTTGAGATCTCTGTCGCTCACAAGACCGACGCACCTGCCGCCGCGCAGAACCGGTATGTGGCGAATTCCTCGTGCTACCATTTCGTGCTTGGCGCGAGAGATAGGCTGGTCGTCTCCAATGGTAAATGGGGTGGATGTCATTACGTCCTTGATGGCAGTATTCATATTCAATCCTTTGTTCTTGTCTGGGGAAGATTGTATACTTTCAAAGCACACTCAATGAAACACCTGAACACCATCATAGCGCTCGCCGCGCTCAACGGCATCTTCGGCACTCTACTTTTCCGCTATGTATGTAACGTTTCAAGCCCTCTGTCAGAGTATCCTGTCATAACAGTGGTGCTTTTTGGGGGAGGGATACTGGTACTACGGCTCATACGAGGCGTCTTCAAAGGGGATTTCGGATCTGATCTGCTTGCAGGCTTATCCATAGTTACTGCGTTTTTTTTGGAGGAGTATCTCGCTGGGGCGCTCGTCGTGCTCATGCTTTCGGGGGGAACGGCTCTCGAGGATTTTGCGATGCGCCGGGCATCTTCGGTGCTCGATGCCCTAGCCAAACGAATGCCGCAGATCGCCCATCGACGCACGGATCGAGGAGTGCAAGAGATTCATGCACGAGAGGTGCAGGTTGGTGATGAGGTCGTGATCCTGCCGCATGAGTTGTGCCCGGTTGATGGAATTGTGATCGAAGGGCGCTCATCGATGGACGAGTCGTATTTGACGGGAGAGCCCTACAAGCTCCCGAAAACGCCCGGATGCGAGGTGATCTCCGGGGCAATCAATGCGGAGGGTGTGCTTGTTGTGAGAGCGGCGCGGAAGGCGGTAGAATCTCGCTACGCCAAGATCATGATGGTGATGGACGAGACGAGGCAACGTAGTCCCAGAATGAGGCGTTTGGCCGATAGACTCGGCGCTCTGTATACACCACTAGCGGTCTTGATCGCACTGGCAGCTTGGTACGCCTCTCATGATTCCACCCGCTTTCTCGCAGTTCTCGTTGTGGCTACGCCGTGTCCTCTCATCATTGCGATCCCGGTCGCCATCATCGGTGCGATATCGTGGTGTGCGCGGCGTGGTATCATCATCAAGGATCCGATCGCTCTGGAGCGGGGACACACCTGCGATATTCTCATAACCGATAAGACCGGTACCCTCACCATAGGAGAGCCGGCGCTTGTCTCAATTCAAGCTCCAGGTATGACAGAGCAAGAGGTCTTGCGGATTACGGCCGGCCTTGAGCAGTACTCCAAACATCCGCTGGCACAGCCGGTGATCGACGCTGCCAAGGCACGCGGGATCGTGGTCCCGGAAGCTAGTTCTGTGAGCGAGAAGCCCGGCGAGGGGCTCTCTGGTCAGATCGGAGAGCACTGGGTGGTTATAACCGGACGAAAGGGTGTCGCCGCTGAAATTGCCGACCGGTTCGATCGAAGCGGTACAGGGCTCGAGTGCTTGGTGCTGATTGATGGTAACGCTCGTGCGTTGCTCCGTTTTCGTGATGAGCCACGGCCTGAAAGTAAGAGCTTCGTAGAGCACTTGATACCGCGACACGGCTTCAAAGAGGTGATTTTGCTCTCGGGGGATCGAGATACAGAGGTGCAATACCTAGCTGAACAGATCGGGATAGCTCGGGTATTCAGTGGTAAATCTCCAGAGGAGAAGGTGGATATCGTGCGTCGCGAATCCGATAGGGGAAGGACGCTGTACCTCGGAGACGGAATCAACGATGCCCCCGCACTTGCGGCGGCTACAGTCGGGATTGCATTCGGTCCGCGGAGCGAGATCACTACGGAAGCTGCAGGGGCGGTTATCTTAGAGCCCTCTCTACGTAAGGTGGATCAATTTCTGCACATCAGTCGGCACATGCGACGGGTGGCGCTCCAAAGCGCATTTGGCGGCATGTCACTAAGCGTGGTCGGTATGATCATGGCTAGTTTGGGCTTCCTTTCTCCTGTAGCAGGCGCAGTGGTGCAAGAGGGGATAGATCTGTTGGCAGTGATCAATGCTTTGCGAGCCGCTTACTTAGAGGAGCACAACAGCGAGGATATGACGTAAACGTCGGCACGGTGTTTTACCTGTTTGGCATGAAGATTGAAGATTGGAGATTTGATCCCGGGCTAGCCGTGTCGTAGCTACCGGCAGTACTGTATTTTGTCGTTTCAACATTATTCTCCCCTAGAGAAATTCAGGTGAACTATGCGTAGATCCCTCATCCTTTCAAGTGTTTCCCTGATGTGGTCGCTTTCTGCCTTCGCTGGCGTGCCCTCCGATTTCGATGGAGATGGCCAGTCGGACCGAGTGCGCGTTGAGATCGGGGGTGACAAATCTTTGACATGGAAGGTGGTTTTGTCAGGCAGCGGGCAGACTGAAACCCTCGGAACGATCGGCAAAGAGGGAGACCACCTGATAATGGCGCAGTGGTTAGATCAGGGCACGCAGATCGGAGTGGTCTCATTAAAGGCAGGGACGGACGAGATCGTGTGGTCGATCTTGAACAGCGGAGGAGAGAAGCTCGAGCGGACGTTTGGAAAGAAGGGAGACCTCGTGATATCAGGCGGGGATTTCAACGGTAACGGCACGACAGATGCCGCAGTCGTGCGACTCGAAAAGGGTAAAGCTGAGTGGCAGATTCGCTACGATATGTTTGGTAGTGAGGCTGTGAGCGAGACATCTGAGACCTTCGGCAAAACCGGTGACAGGGCTTTTTACGCAAGCCTTGATGGGGCAGTAGACTCAATCGGTATGATTCGCAAAGGAAAGGGTAATCGTTCGATGGCGCAGATGAAGAATCTTGCGACAGGAGAAGTACTCAAGTTCCTTCGGCTTCCGAAGTTTGCAGGGACCGGTACACGACCTCGCGCTTTTCCGATTCCGCAAGCAAGTGGGGAAAACCTCCTAGGCTTTCAGCTTCAGAAAGGGGGGGGAAGCGAGATCAGAATCTACAACTTTGCTGGCGCCGAGATCACGAATGCTCCGTTTGAGGGCATCGGTGAATCCGTAGTTGGAGAGTTCGCTACAGGTGACGGTTCTCAGGGCTATGAGGTGCTGTTTCAGGGCGAAGCTGAGTCGGTAGTGCTCAAGCCCGTGAAAGCAGAGATGGTTGTTGTCTCTAATCTAGGAGGCATACCAGTTGATCAGATTAACATTAATACTGTAGGAACACCGACGAGCTCAAATCCGAACAACGGTGGTGGAGGAGATTCCGGCGGCGGAGGAGCAATCTCGCAATGTTCGCAGACTGTGGGTTGGCCGGGAGGTCATATCTACAAGACGATAGGGTCTACTCATTTTACGGATATTAGACGCAATACAGTCGGGGTAGTGCTCCGTATGGGCGCGCGAGGCCCATATCCGGACTGTGTAGAGGCACTCGACACTTCCGGTCGTGTTATTGCAAAGTTGGGGCTCTATGCACGCGGCGCAGGCTGGGCAGCGAGGTATTATGCAGGGATTGGGTGTGGCGCGGGCACGCCGTTCAACGGAAGCCGGCTCGCTTCTATCGCACGTGCCAATACCGGTAGCTCCCGTGTTTATATGAATTTCGGGAGCGTCTGTTACGGTCCGATAGAGGCCTCACAGTGCATCGGTAGCCAGCAGTGCTAGGCGGCAAAGACGAACAGCTGCTCGTGTGGCGAACGGGTTTGTAGAGTACAGGCGCTTTCAGACGGTCGCACGAGCTGATGTGACTGCTATCCCTCAAAAGTGCTCACCAGAGCTTCGAGCCGACCAGCTCTGAAAGGAGCAGAGTAGAATGTTGCGACCTCCGCGATTAAAGCGTGGCGCTGCACTGGCGTCATCTGTGATGCAGCGTGAGCTTGAAATACGTTGACGTACTTTTCCGCCAACTCGTAGATGCGAGTAGCACCCACGTGATGTGCGTTGGATGGCTCCGGCGTCGGTTCTACGTATGTATACGAGAACTCAGGTGCGGGCGGCATCGGATCCGAATCAGGGGGTGGTTCCATGAAGGATAGAGGTTTGCTCGGTGCTCCATACGGGTTCCCGGTCACTGACCTCGCTGTGGCTGGAATACTGGTCAGGGGGAACAGTGGAACCCCGATCCCGGTGTTCTCAAGGGGCTGTGGCGGCTCTTGGTCGGTCCCCGAGGTGGTGCTCGATGTCTTCAAGGCCCCGATTGAGATTCTTTTGCTCTGGTAGAGTGCGTCTCTGTACGACATAACGTCCCCTTCATATCCGTATAAAGGTGCAGGTTCTCGGGTAGCTGAATGACGGCCGGTCACTCACTCTCCTCATGGATTGTTGTCGGATGTAGGGAGGATACCTTCAGATTCCGGAGCTCTTTTGTGCTCCTCCGAGATTGCGCAGTACAGTTTCTTAGTACCCATGTGCCCCTGAGATCTATGCTAACCACATGATAAAGGAATGTATTTCGGCATTGAGAAATGCCGCAGGCAGCTCATATTGAGCTCGTCATTTTCTTCTCGACCAACCACCGAGTCGGGTGTACCGTTTAAAGAAAGGGGGCGCGAATAAGCAAGAGTGCAAGATTCTTGTAGCCGCGCACACTTAAGCCGCAATCCGATAGTTCCGACTGGTATCTAGAGGGCAAAGGTATGAGTGGATGTTACCAATGTGGTCTGGCTGATGGAAGCGAGACCAAGCTGTGCGAGACGTGCCACCGCATGCGATTTCACCGGGAGGTAGTCGTCATGTACGAGGCACCAAAGGAGTCGGTGGAAGGACTGGAGTGGTCGCCGCGTGCACAGCGCTTTATCCTGAGTGGTAGCGCTCTTGTGTACCTTTCTCTTATCGCTCTCTTTGGATTTATAACTCTCAAAGTGGGAGAACTCCCGCTGTCGGTAAGTGCGGACGGACAATACGAATTCTATGTTGGAGGCGATTCCGTAACGCCGGTCTTAGCTCACCGGAAGTTCGAAAGAGTTCACCTGGCGAGCTCAATACACCGATAAGCGAGGCCTCTTTCGATTGTGCCGGTGCTCATGACGACGGTAGCAGAAACTCAGATCTTTACGGGTCACGAGATGATCCGCCACGCAGAGGTTCGTGTACGACCTTATATTCGAGAGACAGCCCTCGAGCATGCCCCTGATCTGGAGACAGGAGAGGGTACTGTGTGGCTCAAATGCGAGCATCAGCAGATTACGAACTCTTTTAAAGTGCGTGGTGCATTAAATAGCTTGGCGCTGTTGAGCGACGAGCAACGTGTGAAGGGAATCGTAGCATGTTCTGCCGGTAACCATGGTCTAGGGATCGCGTATGCGGCGCAGGTATACGGGGTGGGCGCCGCAATCTTTGTTCCTGAGACTGTTGACTCCTCGCGCAAGCGGGAGCTCGAGCGGTTTCGGGTCGACCTCCGAGTTATGGGAAAGGACTATGGTGAGACGGAGCGCATAGCGATCTCATTCGCAGAAGAGAACCGCCGCCCCTTTGTCTCTCCCTACAATAATCCGCACGTTGTAGCTGGACAGGGCACCGTGGCCGTTGAGCTTCTGAAGCAACTCCCTGAGATCGAGCAGATCTTCGTAGCTGTGGGCGGAGGCGGGCTATTATCCGGCGTCGCCTCTTATGCTAAAGCGCTCAAACCCGACCTTCGGATCGTCGCCGTGTCACCTTCAAACTCTGCAGCGATGTTCGATGAACTCTCAGGAACTCCGGATGAGTACCGAGCTTTCCTACCTACGCTGTCTGACAGCACTGCAGGCCCGGTAGAGGGCCGTTCGATCACCGTAGATTTATGTCGCGCTTTGATTGATCAGTGGGTACTCGTTGAAGAAGAGGAGATCGTCGCAGCGATGAGGTATCTCTTCTTTGAGCACCGTTTGGTGGTGGAGGGTGCGGGCGCGCTTGCTGTGGCTGCCTACCTCAAGGAGCAGGAGCGCTTTCAGGATCTACACACTGCACTCGTGATCTGTGGTGGTACGATTGATATAGAACGATTCCTGGGGTTGATGAAGCGCGCTTGAGTTGTGCCGCTAGGGGATGCTCACTTTAGGCGCAAAGATGCCGGATCAGGGTTGCGCATCTCCTCCTGAGGCAACTCAATTAATCCGGGGCTACCACTACTCTTGAGCCAGACGTTCTGCAAGTTGATATTTGGTTTGTGCCGCCGTTTTCCTCTTACCTTCAACGCTCAAGACCGTTTCTATCTCCCCTTGATGCAAGAGGTCAGCTACAGCGAGTCGCATTGCATTCCTGTCCTTGCCTTTAACAAGTCGCATAAGTTCATGGTGTGTTTGTGAACCGCCCTTCAAAGCACCCAAAACATACCGTTTCAGGGTGTCGAGGCCGCGTGGTTGGGTATGGTAAGCCGCGAGGCGCCGATCAAGCAGATCTACCGGAATACCAGAGTCTGGAAGCTCGTCGATGCTTCTATGCAGGACGAGCATCGTTTGAAGCCTCTGTAACGCATCAGCTTCGATTTGCTGAACGCGTTGTCTCGACAGCCCGACGAGCGTTGCAATTTCCTCGAGGGTGAGAGGCTCAGAACCGTGGCCGAGACCATAACGGAGTAGTAGTATCTCTTGCTCTCTTTTATCTGCCAACTTTGGCAGCAATTCTTTGAGTAACGAGGCAGCTTGAGTCGCTAATTTCTCTCTTGCCGTTGAGCTCTCTGAATACGCCGATAGAGGGGAATCATGGATCTGAACGACTCGTGAAATTCTCGCCAAATCCCTTTTGCAGGTTGTACCAAACACACGCCTGAGAGCTGGCACAGCATATGAAGAGAACCTATATGCACGCGTGTAATCAAATTTCTCGATGGCCCCAGTCAGAATAGTGTCAGCGCCTAGAGACCAAAGCTCCTCAAGGGCGATTGTCCCTCTGAACATTTGTCTTGCAACGGACGTAACGAGCCTCAGATTGGAGAGCAGTAACACGTCTCGAACGCTCTGAGAGTTGGTCCAAAGCTCCTCGATTTTCGCGAGACGATCAATTTCACTGGGACTTACCTCGGCCGGCAGCTTATCGAGCTCTGAGCTCATCAAATATTTCAGATAGTTGTATTTGCGAAACAACGTGACTTCTTGCTCCCCCGTTAGAAGGGGATAGCGCGATAGGTCTCGAAGAAACGGATGAGAGAAGTCTTTTTGCTTGCTGTCATCCTTACGCAGTTCAGGTCCAGTATCGATTCGTTGGGCTGCCTCTCGATCGTGAAATTCCGGGCTGTCGACGAATCTTACTCCAGCGGCCTTCAACTTGAAGATCGAAGCAAACGTAGTCGGTAAGGACAGCGCGCTATAGTCTGCCGCCGCGCCTCTAATGTTGATCTCGTGAGTTATATCAAGGCTCACAACTACTCTTGATGCATGTCCAGGATTGTGGCGAAACTTACCTCATTTCCTGCAGATAATATAGCTCTCATGACTATAACCGACAGGTTCGCTCATCATCGTGCAGGCCCTTCTCAAAGGGGTAGGTAGAACTAACCGCGCTAAAGGATTGGACGAAGGATTGGACGGACGATTTGTTTGGCAAAGGGGTGAGCTTAGAATGTACGTTATACCGAATGATGCGCGACTTGGGCCCGCGTCCATAACTGAGATCATGACCGAATTGAGAGGGAAGGCTGTGCAAGGTACCGCTCCCGATGTGGAGTCCACAAAGGAGGGGCCGCAGGAGTGGGCCTCTCGCCTCGTGCTACCGGAATCCTTAATCCGTACCCTTAGGGCGAATGGATTGGATGATCTCAAGGAGCGATATCCTGAGTACTCCACGTGGGTAGAGACGCTTACCCTTGCCGATGTGTGCAAGCTGTTTGATGACGTTCGGGAGGCTTTTTCGAGCTATCGGGTGCGAATGGAGGCGGAGCTCGAGAAACGCACATCCCGATCGGACCTTCTTGAAGACAGTACAGCTAACGGGCGTGACGTTAAACATTCCCTCTTCTATCAACGAGCTATCATCAAGGATCTGGCCGCGGACGCACAAAAGTGGGACAAGTGCGCGGCAGAGATACTTGCAGGTCTCAGGCTGCCACGAATAGCCGTCATAGAGAACATGACGTGCGATGGCGAGAAGCTATTTGAGATATTTGATGAGATTGATCTCTTGCCGGGGGATTTTCACAAGATGCGAGCGGCGCTCTACAGTCTCGAGAAAGCTAATGATCGTGCGCCGGGATATATGCCCACGCTGAAAAAAAACTTCGACACTATGAATAAACTGGATGTGCTTGCTCTCTGCATTTATGCAGCGCGAGACGACACCGCGGTTTTCTGAGACCTCTATTAGCGTGGAGAAAGAAGCTCACGAGCTATTATCACCCGCTGAATTTGGTTCGCACCTTCTACGATCTGAAGCATCTTGGCATCACGCATCAGTCGTTCGACTGAGTAGTCCTTGATGTAGCCTGCACCGCCCAGTACTTGTACGGCATCGGTCGTAATAGACATCGCTGCGTCGGTCGCAAAGCATTTCGCCGCGGAAGAGGAGAGCTTCGTATTCAAGGCGGGTGCTCCCAGCCGTTGAGCATCGAGCTCGCGCGCTGCCTCGATCGTCAGAAGTTGCGCGGCGCGGAGTGTCGAGTACATGTCGGCCACCATGAATTGAAGCCCTTGGAACTCTGCTAAAGCCTTCCCGAACTGGTGTCTCTCGTTGAGGTGCTTCAGCGCGAGATCGAGCGCTGCTGCCGCGACTCCATTTGCACATGCGGCGATGTTTACGCGGCCCGCAGAAAGGCCGGAGAGCGCTATCTTGAATCCGTGGTGAAGCGGCCCAAGGAGCGCAGATGCAGGAACTCGGGCATCTTCAAAGAAGAGCGATGCAATCGGGGAGAGCTCACAGCCCATCTTTTTTTCAGGTTTACCGATTGAGAGCCCAGGTGTATCGGCTGGCACTATGAAGGCGGAGATCTCACTCCCCTTATCGCTGCAAGTTCGAGCGAAGACGAGATAGAGGTCTGCGAACCCCGCGCTCGTAATGTAACATTTGCTTCCGCGCAGAACGAAGTGATCGCCCTCTTGCTTGGCCTCTGTCGAGAGAGCCGCGGCATCAGAACCGGCTTGAGGTTCGGTTAGTGCGAATGCAGCAAGATGCTCGCCGGATGCCAGTTTTGGAAGGAGCGAGCTCTTCTGAGTTTCAGTCCCGAATCGCGAGATAAGCCCCGCAACCATAGTGTGAACAGAGATAAATATCGCGGGCCCCAGGTCGTACTTCGCCATGGTTTCGAAGAGAGCCCCGCAGGTCGTTGCCGAAGCTGCAATGCCGCCATACTCTTCCGAGATAGCTAGTCCCCCAAGACCGACCTCGCACAGCGAGCTGAACAGTTTACGTGGCACGGTGTTGTAGTACGATTCAGCTTGATACTGGGGAATCGTAGCAGCACACACACGCTCCACCGTTTCCACGATAAGGGGGTCGGTATCGAACTCGTTCATGCTTTCTCTTAAGGAAGACAGATATTTCTTTAATAATATCTCAACTCTCGAGCCGGGAAAACCAGCTTGTCTGAGGTGTTAGTAATGTGACCGTCGAGACAGCTCTACACTGACTTTCGGATCGGCTCGCCAGGTAGAACAACTGCAGTGCGAGTGTCTATTCCATGGGAGAGTTCGATGCGAATGGTTTCGCTGGCATGGCTTAGGGCTTCGGCTTGTCGCAGGATCGTTTCGGAGAGATCTTCAAATGTTTCGAGGTATTCGACCTCTTCCTCAATAGAGCGCGCGTCCATGGGGAGGGAGCCTCCCAGTGGATTTATAAAGGGATTGAAGCCGTGGGGTTTTTTGAGCTGCTCGCGTCGTTTGGTGATAAGAGCGCCAACATCTATCCAGAACGTGTAGTCTCGTTGGTCGTCTAGGCTCTTTCCGTTGCGCCACAGAAAGATGTTGCGCTCGGTTTCAGCCAGGAACCATAACGGGATGGCATTGTGCCGCTTGAGGCCGAGGAGTTCACGCTTCGTCAGCTCGCTCTCGACTGATTTCAGCACACCCAAAAGAACTGAGCCTTTCGGCAGTGCTTGTGCATCACTATGCAACTCCTGCGTAGTATTCCGTGAATGATCGAGGGCTGATATATATAAGACCATTGATCTCCTTGCACAAATTACCACTACTTGGTTCTCAAGGTGCTCGTGAAAGGACCCTGTGCAAGAGCCTTGCCAGGGAGGGGAGAGGGGTAACTCCGCAGCCTGCTCTTCATTGAACTTGCTCTCGGTATCGATTACATTTGATCGCTGGAAGGGGGCATGCACAGTTCCCTGTTCGCCACCCTATGCGGTGATCTGCTATGACTTCACGCCCCGACACCGAAAAGAAACGGAGTATCCGCATCTGTCACATGGCGGATGTGCACCTTGGCTACCGGCGCTATAACAAGCTTACGAAGGCAGGAATTAATCAGCGTGAAGCCGATGTAAACCTCGCTTTTCAGGAAGCGATAGTACGAATCATCTCACTCAAGCCCGATGTTACGATCATAGCGGGCGACCTTTTTCACGCCGTGCGCCCATCGAATGCCAACGTTACCTTCTGTTTCCGTCAGTTACGGCGATTGGCTCGCGAAACCGGATCGCCCGTGATCATTATTGCAGGTAATCACGAAACTCCGAGGCGTACGGATACCGGGTCAGTACTCCAGCTCTTTTCAGAGATCGAAGGAGTCTTTGTAGCTGAGTCGGGCCTGGAGGTTTTCTCATTTCGAGAGCGAGACTTGGCGATAACGTGTCTACCGCATGCAGCGCTTCTCGAACGGCAGAAACTAAATCTTCGAGCGGATGACCGATTTACGTATAATGTCTTGGTAGTGCATGCACAGGTCAACGAACGTTGGGTAAGCGATTTTGGAGGGGTAGACCTCGAGCTGAAGGCGCTCTCTCCTCACGAGTGGGATTACATCGCCTTGGGTCATGTGCATCTGCAACGGGTGATAGGCTTGAATGCGGCGTATTCGGGTGCACTCGAGCACACCTCTGCCAATATTTGGAGTGAGTCTTCTGAGCTCAAGGGGTTCTTGGAGGTGGCGCTCCCATCAAATAAGCGCACCTTTCATCCACTCACTTCGCCGCGCGAGATAGTCGTCTTAGAGCCGATAGATGCTTCGCCGCTCGAGCCGCAGGATCTCACTAAGCTCATCACGGAACGGACTGAAGGAATAGCAGGCGGCATTGAGGGTAAGATCGTACGACTCGAGATAAAAGGCATCTCGCGTGAAAGTTATCGAAATCTTGATCATCGGGAGCTTCGGGCTCTTCGGGCCAAGGCTCTCAACCTGACCCTCGATATCTCCTTTACGTCGACATTCGTGAGTACTGAAAAGCTCAGAACTCCGGGACGTGGGGTGCTCAGAGATGAGCTGCTTGAATTTAGCAAAGGGGGAGAGGTCCCGGGGATCTCGCATGACGAGATCGCTCAAACCCTCGGGACGTATCTAGCAAAAGTAGAGGCCAAGTATGAAGCTTCGTAGCCTCTCGCTGCAGCTCTTTCGCCAGCACATCTCGAGTGAGGTGGTATTCCCCGATGGATTGGTTGGGGTAGTAGGCTCCAACGGCTCGGGCAAGACAACGATAGTCGAAGCGATCGGGTTTGCGCTCTTTGGTTCTCGCGCGCTACGGGGCAAGGTAGAAGATGTTAGAACGCGAACGGCCCCCGCTCGCATGGGTCGAGGTAAACGCGATCAAGATCTCAAGGTGACCCTTGCGCTGGAGCACGACGGTATCATCTTTCGAATCGAGCGTACCCTGTCTGATGCCGCTCTCTTTGTGGGGGGGGAGTCGGCACCGGTTGCTGCCGGCAATCGCGATGTTTCGACTCGAATAAGTTCGATCGTAGGCATGTCCTACGAGGAGTTCGTATCTACGTATTGCACAGAGCAGAAGGGGCTCGAATTCCTGAGCGGGAAGAAGGGAGCAACCGAGCGCGAGAAATTTATCGTCCGAATGATGGGATATGATCGCCTCGAAGAGGTTCAGGATCTCCTCAGGACGGATCGTAAAGATAAACGAGCTGTCTTGCAGGGCTTCGAAGCTAGTCTCGGAACTCGTGAAGAGCTCGAGGGCCGGTTGCAGGGAGAAGAGAAGGAGCTCGTCGAAACGCGAGAGAAGCATGGAGAAGTAGCGCGATCGCTCCAGAAGGCGGAAGAAGATTTTCGCGGCATGCGTGAGAAGATGGTCAAGCTGGAGGACCTACGCGCGCGTTTCACAAAAGAAAAGGAAGGGGCTCAAACTTTCAAAGTACGTCACGAGGAGCGCGCTAAACGCCTTACGGCGCTCTCTGACACCTACGGACTCACTAAAGAGGAACTCGCTCGAGCGTTAAAGCCGCTCACGGGCGAGCACGGTCTCTCAGAGGCGCTCAACGGATTGCGTAAGCGGCTCTCCACCGAGAAGAATACGCGAGACATACTCAGTGGGAAGATCAGAGAGGCGGAGCTCGCGTGGCGTGGGGAGGTCTCCAAGGTTACAGCGCAGCGCGATGCGTTGAAGCAGCAACAGACGCAACTCAAGAGTAAGGCAACGAAGTTCGAAAAATTATCGACTGGCGGGGAGTGTCCGACCTGTGGACAGGAGTTGGGCGACTCCTTCGAGCAGGTGCGTAAGCATTTCTCGGACGAGGAAGCCAAGCTGGCGAAGCAGTTGAAACTGGCAGATTCGACCATCGCGGAAGCTGAAAAGCTGCCGTTGGAGATCGGCGCCTTGCAAGCGGAGCGAGGAGGCGTCGAGGAGCGCCTGGCGCATCTCGAATCAAAGATGATTGAGCTCACAACGTGCGAGCAGCTTCAATCCAAGGTGCTTTCGCTCGAAGAGGAGCGCAAAGTCCTCGAGGTCGATATGAAAGTTGCCGAAGAGAACATGCTGCGAGCGCAGGAGCGCATGGCGGAGCTACGATTCTCCGAGGATGAATATGTACGTGAAAAGGGGGCGCACGACGCAGCTCAACGAGTGCTCGAAGTAGTGCGCCTTCAAAGAGTACGTCTCGAAGGAGAGGTAAACACCAAGGACGTCTTAGTCGAACGCACCAAGAGCGATCTCGTCAAGTTCGACGAGCGTCGGGCGGAGGTCGATAGACTACGGCGTGAGGTTCGTGTCTTCGATGAGTGCGATCGAGTGCTTACTGATTTTCGGAAGTTCGTCAACGCCACGATTCGTCCGCGCATGGCGGAGCTGGCGAGTGAGTATCTTGCGGATCTCACGGATGGACGCTATTCGGCAGTAGAGCTCGATGAAGATTTCTCCCCCACAGTAGTCGAGGACGGTGAGCCAAAGCGTGTCATCAGTGGTGGTGAGGAGGATATCTTGAACCTCTGTATGCGTATCTCGCTCTCCCACATGCTGGCGGAGAGGGCAGGGCAGCACTTCTCCCTCTTGATGTTGGATGAGGTCTTCGGTTCACTCGATGAGGGGAGGAGGGGGAACGTACTATCGCTCCTCGAGAAGTTACGTAATCGCTTCGAGCAGATCTTGATAATCACCCATCTCGACGACGTCAAAGACGGCGTTCAGCACCTTATTCAGGTCGACTATGACGAGCGAACCGGGAGCGCGGTTGTGCGTTCGTCGGACGAGGAGCTAGAGGTCGAAGCATTGGCGTACAATGTTTGATAGTACGTTTCGCCGCCATTCTTAGCGCTGATATGCCGCGGTGTGTCTAAGCAGTAGCCAAATATCGCTTTTTGCAGCAGGGGGGGCTTGCTTCCTTAAGATACATGTCTGCTTCGCCAGTACATAACCCCCTAGCACAGTACGAATAGCTACGCGAAGAGAATTTTGGGAGTTGGGATGATTAATCTTAAACAAGGGGCAGTTCTTGATAGCTTTCCGAATAAAATAGCACCCGACGGGCGTGTAGGTATTACGGAAAAAAACTCAGGTCTTGTAATTCTAAGCCGGAGAGATCCGGACAAAGAAGGGATGACGCTTGAAGCTAGCTATGATCCACGAACGGGCGAGAAGCAGTACGAACTACACTCTTCGCATACGTATTCTGTGCAGCAAGTCTTTGAGATAGGCATTACATACGTTGCCGCCCGTTGGCTCACGCAAGGATGCCCGAAGAGGGATGAAATCTCCTGTTCTTTTGCATTAAAGAGCCGGGAAGAGCAAGAAGATGGAATTAAACTTAGACGATTGGACTTAGGTGCGCTTCAGAAACGCCACTAAGTTTGTGCCGTATCAGGACAGGAAGAAATTCTGCGCCGACATACGACCGATCTACACATCGCCAACAATCGATGCTGCCGAACTCGCGCTTCTTGAACTCGAAGAAAAGTGGAGCAAGAAATATCCGATGTCGGTAGCATCATGGAAAGCCAACTGGGTTCTGCTTACCGCGTTCTACAAGTATCCGGTTGAGATGCGAAAGACCATCTACACTACCAACGCGATCGAGGGGCTCAATGCTCAATTGCGAAAAAACACCTCCAATCGGAAGGTGTTCCCAAACGATGAGGCAGTGATAAAAATCCTATTCCTGAATATTGAAAATTTCACAAAGAAATGGACGAAGCGTCAGGGGTGGGATATGTTGATGAATCAGCTTTCGATCATGTTCCCGGAGCGTCTGAATCCAGCCATGATCGGTGAGCTCTAAAATGAGCAGTGTACTCGGACGCTCGCGCGCCATACACACTTCCCGTTACAGTCTCGTTTTTTGATGAAGTCGTATTTCTTGAAGCGCCCTCTCATGCAGCTCTGGAGCGCTCCGCAAGGCGGGATTCGCATCGCAATCCAGAGGCGTATCAGGCTTTCAAGGCTTCTGTGACTATCTCCTTTGATCTTCCCTACTTTGTTAAGAATAGGGCAGCGGGCGACACCCTGGTGCTAACGTAGAGACGATTCGACGGCACACTCAATCGGCTTGGTCGATCGTGATCAAAATCCGTAGAACACAGCACACTTAATGCTGGTTAAGCCGCCTCTTTGACCGCCTTTTCAAGCATTTCGTGCATGATTCTCTGATATGGCTTCTTAGTTTTACGAGCAAGTCGCTTGAGATTCTGTAAGAGACTTGGTGACAGACGAACGGCAATGAGCTGTTTCGGATTGTCGCTTTTAGGTCTGCCGACTTTTCGAGCGCTTCTCAGTTGCATAGCGCTGAGCTCGGGAATATCGCGGAAGTCAATTTTGGAATCTGCGGTATGCCTCACGCTCTTTCCTGGACGTCTGCCTCGCACTGATGATCCTGATCGTTTCTTTGTCACGGCCTAGTTTCCTTACGGTGAATACGACTATTAAAACTTTACCCTCACTGGACTCTCCGATCCGGAAAAATCGAAGCTCCTTACCGACGTGCTTCGCCTCCAGATGCAGGCCGTCAGGATCGCTAAAGACAGTGGCGGCCTCCTCAAACGAAACCCCATGTTTCTCAAAGTTTGAGATTGCTTTGTTAACATCCCATGTAAACACGTATTAATGTATATACGCTAATCATAGCGCTGGCAAGCATGCTCGACAATAGCTATCTTGCTCCCAGTAAATTGGTGAGAGATAACAAGAGGATGGGCTTGACGCAAAACCCTGGGAGGTTTTGCCCAAGTCATCCTTAAGTTAGCCGTCAACAAATGTACGTCAAGGATAGGTAAACCGTATTGGAACAAAGGCTATGCAACCGAGGCGGTCCGGGCAGCCCTTGTCTACGCCTTTGAGAATACTGACATCAATCGGATTTACGCCTGGTATCTCTGCCGTAATATCGCATCGCGGAGAGTACTCGAAAAAGTCGGCATGTTGCCAGAAGGAATTCTTCGTCAACATATCAAGAAATGGGACAAGCTTGAGGACGTGCAGTATTTCGGACTCATGCGTAGTGAGTATTTGGCAAAATGACGAACAGAATTGTCGACGCTTTCTCATGAAATGCTTTACGCATACAGTGAGTTTGCGCCCTTCTCTCTTACTGTGAGATCTCTCCCATCCGTACCACTTCAAAGTCACTGCCCGTCACCCGTCTAAGGGTCGCGAGTGCGCTGTCATCCCAGCGAGGATCTGGTGCGCCTGAGATGAACCAATCCGACCCGTTGTCAGCGAGGATCATTCCATATTTTTTTAACGCGCGAAGAATGACCTGTGCTTCGGCAGGAAACGAAGATGTATCAAAGTCAGATTTCAGCCTAACCCGCATGCCCATCGGAGGGCGATTTGGATCCGAACTGCTGCTTGCAAAGTGTCGCGCAGGATGTACGTACGCTCGTCGAGTGAGTCGGGCGGTAAACCGCAGGGCGTGGCGAATCTCGCCCGCCTCTACCACCTCATCGTACCGTGCTAGCCCGGGAAAGATTGGGAGCCCAGCAGCATCTGCGGAGGTCCAACCGGCGGGTCGTAGGTTGTTGGAATTGAGATCAAAAACAGCGCCTGACCCTGCTGTCCACTTCGTACCAGAGAGGTGAGCGTCGAAAAGTTCATATAACTTCCATGAGTCTCGATCGATCATGATGATGTGCCTATCGCCCGAGGA
>JBILFA010000219.1:0-7020 GCA_044351795.1 Bdellovibrionota bacterium
GAACCATACTGGAGTCGCTGCCTTTTACCTAAGGAAGCAAGGCGAAACAACGCATTCTAGCGGTGCGTTAGCACCGCTGCTCAACTAAACCACGCGTCCGCGTGTTTTAGCCTCCCTTCCTGAGCTACATGAGCACCTCAAGGGCGCCGGGCTTTTACTCCGGGAAGAAACGATAACAAAGAACAAGAATAAACGCAGAGATTGGCTTCGCCAAGATTGCGCTCGTCCAGCTATTCTCATTCATTCTTTTCAAAAATGAATGAGGCTGAGTTTATATGCCTATTTGCCAGTAGAATAACCTGTGCTCTCTCGTCACCGTGCTTCAAATTCTGATTCACGTACCAATCACCTTCCCGGTGGTTTTAACAATGTAAGCGCTAGCGCTGGCTGCTGATTCGCCTGGGCTAAAATTGCTGTTCCAGCCTGTTGTACGATCTCAAGTTTCAATGCCTGCGAAGCAGCTTCGCCGACATCCACATCCCGAATGCGTGAGTCGGCTCTGAGGAAATTTTCACGTGAAGACTGAAGGGTGCTTACGCTGCTGGCAAGTCGATTTTCATCAGCGCCGAGACTTCCTCGATTCGCAGCGACAATCTGAATTGCCTCCAGAACGGCCTCCAGCGCCGTACGCGAATTGGCCTGAGACTCGAGTTCGGTATTACCGATGACCTGATAATTCAGCTGATTGGCGCCCGTGCTCGCTAGACGAATCCCTTCAAGCGTACCTTGAACTGCAGTGACCGTAAGATTCGAAGTTGATGCCGAATTATATCCGACCTGCAACACGATACTGGCAGCACCTGAAATCAGCGGCATTCCGTTAAATTGTGTTGTTTCAGCAATTCGCTGCACTTCAGAACCAAGCGCAACAAACTCCAATTGCAGTGCGGATCGAATTCTATCACCAATGGTGCCCGTGGCCCCCTGCTCGGCCAGTTCAGCCATGCGCGTAAGGACGCTGGTAATCTGACCAAGTGCTCCGTCTGCTATCCTGACAATGGAAATTCCGTCATTCGCATTGCGCAAAGCAACTTCAGCCACGCGGCTTTGCAAACGTAATAGCTCTGAAGTCGCAAGTCCTGCTGCGTCATCCGCTGCTTGATTGATTCGAGATCCCGAAGAGAGTTGTTCGTACGTAGAGCGCAACTTCCCCGTGGCAAACGAAACTTGCCGCTGTGCCCTAAGCGCCGCCAGATTAGTCGCGATGCTAATTGCCAAGTCTACTCTCTCTGTACGACGGTGTTACAGTAGCCGTCCTGAGCGCAAGGCGATCACACCGATAATTTCTGCTCACAAAGTTGTCCTTAAATAGGTCCGACCTCTCGAAAAAGAACCTTCTCTAAGCGTGGGGGAATTACTCTTTTATAGAATATTTTGATGTGTCGAGGACTTAGAATGGACTGGGATTTGTTCCCTCTTTTATTCGGGATTCTCTCTGCGGCCGCCGGAGCAACTCTACGCGCGCCATCCCATTCAGGTATCGCAGCTGACTTGATAGCTCGATTGACGGCCCCATATAAATACAGGAAGATCAAGGAGCTAACCCCGTTTTAGAAATTTCCCCGGCCAGATATGCTAAATCCTAACCTCCCCTTCGCAGAACAGCTGCACCGTCAATTTTTTGACGCCAAGCCGTTCAAGCATATCAGTATAGATAATTTTCTTGCCCCGGATCTGGCGCAGCAGCTTCTCGATCAGTTTCCCCGCTTTGACCCAAATCGCGCAAAAAATGAGATAGGAGAGATTGGGGGCAAGGCGACGCAGGAACATATCCGCGCTCTGGGCTCTGCCTACCGACAATTCGATGATTATTTTTCCTCTCCGGAATTTCTCTAATACCTGTCGCGATTGACAGGGATTCAGAATCTGATTTTCGATCCCGAATATTTCGGCGGCGGGACACACGACAACCTGCACGGTCAGGAACTCGATGTCCATGTTGATTTTAATTATCATCGATCTACCAAACTTCATCGCAGACTGAACTTAATCGTATATCTGAACCACAATTGGAATCCGGAATGGGGTGGAAGCATAGAAATACACAGTAATCCGAGAGATCCGGATACAAATACCATCTCTAGCTTTGCGCCGATTTTTAATCGATGTGTCATTTTCGAAACCAACGAGTTCAGCTGGCACGGTTTTTCTCAAATCAAACTTCCGGAAAGTATGCGTCATCTATCGCGGAAATCGATGACGATTTACTACTACACGAAGAATCGCCCTGAGCACGAAATTGTGCCGGTCCATAATACGTTCTACATTCAAAGACCGCTTCCGGCGGAAATTCGCCCTGGCGAAGTTCTTTCCTTGGAAAATTACGTAGAAATAAAATCACTCCTAACCAAACGGGATACCTGGCTCGCTTTTTACCAGAATCTTGAGATCAAGCTTAATGGCGAGCTCGGAAATAGTAAGCACTATCTCTCCGAAATCGAAGGAACTATTCGTCCAACGACTCAGGGATACATAACTCAAACCGGGAAAGTAAGCGGCTACTACCCTGATCGCTGGCTCACGCCAGCCTTCGAAGGATGCTTTAGGGTGCACCGAAGTATGACTGGACTTACTATCGACCTGCGTGTCGCGCCCGGACTACCTAGTCCGGGAAGAATTCAGTTCTACATCAATGAACAGCTGGTCACCGAACCACTCTTGCAGCCTGGTGAGCGGGTTTCCGTTCCCCTCCCCTGCACCATTCAGGCAAATGACATTTTCACTCTGGCAATTCGTTCAAACACGTATTGCTGCCCGAAGGAACTTGGTATTAATTCAGATGAGCGTAAGCTCGTCGCGCTGGTTGAGAGCATTTCGGCGCAGCATTAGGAGCAAGAGTCCTTTTAATGTAGGCTTTAGTGCTCCTCCAATGATGCGCGCTGGAAAAGGCATCTCGAAGAGGATAGAGTTTTCTAATGGCCCCCGGCACTAAGATACCGTTCAACAGACAGGTCGAGATCCTCACCATACAGAGGATCAAGCCTCAGCTGATTGAAGCTCATGTCCGCCTTTTGAACTCAGGAAGTCTCGACTGGAATCGATGCCCGGTTGATGATCGCAGCTCTGTCTGCATGCTCGGCTATCGAATCACCTGTCACGAAGGGAAGTTCCCGCCTGTTGAGAAACTACTTCCCCTGGATCGTGAGCTGGTCAAATCGGACGAAGAGATCCTCGTGCATCTGCTCGTTCCCATTCCACAGGCGAGCGCTCTTTTCAGGTTTGAAATTGATCTCGTTTCAATCAATCGGCTTGGGACTGCGAAGTGGTTTTCGAACTTGGGGCTCCCTCCGGCGACTCTAGAGCTTAAAACACCACAACCGGAAGAGGGCACTTCGTTGTATAATTCCCGATTTACGGATATCTCCTTCAGAATGGCTTCCAAGACCCAGGCTATAATCAGCGGATTTATCAAAAATACGGGGACTGAGGCGTGGAATGCGACTTCTTCAAAAACATCAGATTTCTATCTGGGCTTGCGAGCATTCAACAGCCCCGCGCTTGAGCTGGTACTCTGGGAGGGGCGTGGACACCTTGAGCATGCTTCGATTGCACCGGGAGAAGAATCAAGCTTTTCAGCAACGGTCCCTGCCGAATATCTGGCACAAAACAGCTACCTTAAACTCTGCATGCTGAAAGAGAAGCACTTCTGGTTCGATGACAAGGGCGCGCCTTCTTATTTGCTCGATCTCGAAGCCATGCAGGATTTGCTCAAGAATGCTCCTGCGTCTTACATCGCGTATTGCGCTACCATCACGGCGAATCAGTGCGTGCTCGCTGGGGAATTTCTGATTAAGATCTCCGGATTTCTAAAAAATTCAGGGAGCCGACCCTGGAATCCAGTGGGCTACGATCCTTCTCAGGCGATCACCATTGGGGTCAGATTACAGCATCCTGTCACTACTCAAACTATTCGAGAAGGTCGCGTCGCTCTCCCCTCCCGAACGATTGTACCTGATGAGGAGATTCCGTTTGCCATTACCTTAAGTACTCTTGCAATTCCCCCAGGCAGGTATGTCCTTGTTCTTGACATGGTCTACGAATCTGTCTTCTGGTTCGAGCAACAGGGAAGCCATGCAGTTGAAATGAGCCTTGAAATCGCGGAGAGACCGCCGCTCCCCGCTGGCGAAAAGCGCCCAATACTTTACAGGAAATCGGCCCAGATCACCGGGAGCCGTATCCTGCTGATTGCACCGACACTGCCGCTCTTTGACAAGCAGGCAGGGGGACAGAGGCTCTTCAACCTGCTCGGGATTCTGGTCAAATTGGGGTTTGAAGTCGATTATTTCTATGAATCCATCGGAGATCTTCCCGACGCAGCACGCTATATCAAAAAACTTCATGAGATTGGCATCCAGCCACGACAAGATGCACTGCTACACCTCGCTGCGATCGATCCGGATTACTACGATACCTGCATTCTGGCCTGGCATGACTGCGCTGAACGACATATCGCTGTTGTTCGTACTGCCCTGCCACGCACCAAGGTAATTATTGATACCGTAGATGTCCACTGGATAAGAGAAGCGCGTGGCGTTGAAGCAGGAGAACTGAATTTTTCCCCCGAACAACTTGCCGAACGAAAACTGAGAGAATCTACTATCTATCGTGAAGCGGATCTGCTCTGGGTGGTTACTGAGGCCGATCGTCAGGCGATTATTGATTGCGATCCGTTGATTCAGCATCAGCTTGTCCCGTTGATATACACTGAGACAGAGGAGAAAAATCGTCGTCTCGATGGAGATGCAGTGCTCTTTGTTGGCGGATTTCGCCATCCTCCCAATATAGCCGCAGCACGTAGAAGCGCGATAATCTGCGAAGAATTTCGCAAGCAGAGCGGAATTCAGGCGCCTCTCTTTATTGTTGGCGAATCTCCTCCGCCGGAGATTATCGCGCTCGAGAAACAGGGAGCAACTCAAGTCACTGGATTCGTAGCGGACCTCGAACGCTATTATAAAAGGAGTCGCGTTACCATTGCACCGCTCCAGTCGGGCGCCGGAATGAAAGGCAAAATTTGCGATGCCGCCTATGAAGGCGTTCCAATTATTGCATCACCAGTCGCCGTTGAGGGCCTCTATCTTGAAGACCGCAAAGATTTTTTCTTGGCCCAAACGGATTATGACTTTATTGAGGCCTTGAAAGTTGCATTTGACCCGAATTCGGATCTGAGAACGATGACGCATCGTGCCTTCGAGAAGATATTTCGCTTAACCAGTGAGGCAGGTATTGCGACCACTGTTCTCGCGGGATTGATTTATCGGCCCGTCGTTATCGCAATTGTTAGCTGGAATCGGCGTGAATTACTCAAGAAATGTATCGATTCAATCATTGAAAAAACGGACTTCCCTGATTACCGCATTGCGATTGTATCGAATGGCTGCATCGATGGTACACGGGAACTACTCCTTGATTATCAGTCGCGATTTCCCGATTTAATTGACCCCTACTTCAACAATGAAAATCAGTTCTTCATTCGGCCCAATAACTTCATTTTGCAGAAGTACCCCGATCGCGATGTGGTCATGGTGAACAATGATATTGAGATCGTTACCCAGGACTGGCTGACATACCTGTATTACGGAGCCTACTCGTCTGCTTTTGTCGGTGCGGCAGGAGGTATGACCATTAATGCTGAAGGAAAGGTATCTGAAGCAGGAGCCGAAATCGATCTGAATGGCTATGGGCACAATCTTGGTCGTGGTGCAAATCCCCAGACGCGGGAACTCCTCGTACAACGACCCGTTTCATTCTGCTCTGGCTGCCTCCTCTACCTGCGTCGTGATGCACTAAACCGTTTTGGGATGCTGAACGAAGATTTCAACCCTATGTACTATGAAGATGTTGAGTGGCAGTTCAGAATTAAAAGGAGTGGATTCAAGACGATCTACGTCCCGCTGTGTGTCGCCAGACACTACGAAGGCAGTTCGGCGGGCACGGATTTGAACACCGGCATGAAACGATTTCAGGAGGTAAATCGACTGAAATTCCTCGCTACCGGCCTCCTTCAGGAGACGCTGAAATCCGGAAGTGACTGAAAGTATCGCTGGCCCTCTGCGCTCGAATTCCGTGACAGAATTATCCGCTTGTCACCATGCTTACCGCCGATTTTTCATCCGACACCGTAGCCGATCTTTTTGCTGGCAAGCAGATGCTGCATGAAATAGTCAGCTCATCCCTCTACAAGACTCTCATTTGCGATCGTGCTATATAAATGAGCTTCCGTTGAAATTGGCTCCCTGTAGTGATTTGATATGGCACCAGCTTCACGGTGTATTGCTTCAATTATCGGTAGCAGTCTTTCCCCTAGGGGGTCTAATTTTAGCTTTGAATCGAAGAAACATTTCAACCAAATATCACTGCTAAAATACGAATCAACTATACCATTATGGTAGAGAAAACTGGGCTTTTGACTTGCGACTGAGAACCACTCAGTCCAGGTCATTCTAGACATGCAGTGAATAAAATCAGATTCATTAATAGCCAAACTATTAACGTCAGTCACAAAGAAATAATGCATTACTATAAGATAGTAATGCATCAAAACTTTGCAGTAAAAGTGATTGCTAAAGCTATTGGCTTGCATCGCTTCTCTACCTAGATTTCCCCAAGCCGGACTGATCGGATCTATGCGCATGAAGTCATGAAGAATTGAATAATACTTAGTCCATGGATTGCAGAAGTATTGCATTTCACCAGTACAGCGATAGGTATGTTCTTCTCTTTCCTTAAAACAGTTTACAATGCATGCAAAATCTTCCGCAGTAGCTAAAAACATATGGTCTCTTAGCAAGAACGGACGTCGCATGTAACCGCATCGAACATAAATTCTAGCCCGATATGGACTAGGCCAGTGAATAGGCGGATTAACTATGAAGCGTTCTGGATATTTCAGTGGCCATATACTATCTTTATCTAAATAGAGCTTGTCCCAGCGAGCTCTCATTATAAATGCTTTATTAGGGCAGTGCGCTAGTCCAGCCTCTAGTGCTCTAAACTGCTCTAACGCCCAGCCAAAAAAACGTT
>JBILFA010000119.1:0-10818 GCA_044351795.1 Bdellovibrionota bacterium
GTTTGAGCCAGTCGCCGGCAGCAAGCTCAAGGAACTTAGTGCGTGACAACCCACGGGTAATAGAGAAATCAACTTGGTCGATAGTGGCTTGGGTCAAAAGCTCTGCCGCTTTGAGCTTTCTCGCAATCCGGTCTGAAGTTCGTCGAGTAAACTCAGCCTCAATGAGTAAGGAAAGTCGCTCCTCAAACGAGAGGTCTCGGTATGCCTGACTTTCCCGCTGCTCGATGAGGGCTGCGATGAACCCTGGAACGTGGAAAGAGCGAAGTTTAGTAAGTGTATCTGCATTTATAATTGAGACTGTAACGAGAACTGTGTAGAGGGCGTGAGCGCCTGAGCACACTGCTCATTTTAGAGCTCACCGATCATGGCTGAAGTCAGACGCTCCGGGAACATGATCAAAAGCTGATCCATCAAGATATCCCACCCCTGACGCTTCGCCCCTCGCAAAACAACGCGAATGCGTTGTTTTGCCTCGTTTTCCTAAATCGAAAAGTAACACGCCTCAGGATGGTGCAGGATAATAGCCGAGGTGGACTGCTCTGGAACGAGCTGGTACTCAGAACTCAGCGAAACTCCTATCTTCTCCGGATCGAGCAACGCGAATATGTGAGCTTGGTCCTCTAAGTTCGGGCACGCTGGATATCCGAAACTGTATCGCTCTCCACGATACGTCTGCCGGAAAAGGGTCTCGATCGTCGGACCGTCTTCGCCTGCGATGCCGAGCTCTTGGCGAATACGCCGATGCCAGTACTCTGCAAGGGCCTCGGCCGTTTCGACCGACAATCCGTAAAAGTGCAGGTAGTCGGTGTATTCATCAGCCTTGAAGAGTTCTTGACACTTTTCGGACGCCAGAGCTCCTGAAGTCACGACATGAAACGCTACAACGTCTCGCACTCCACCTGAAAGGGGGGCAAAGAAATCTGCGATACACCGCCGCTTGTCATTAATCTGACGAGGAAGCTTGATTCGACAGAACTCCTTGGCGTGATCGTCAGGCGAGAAAACGACCAGCTCATTCCGATCGCTGTTACACGGGAAATATCCGTACGCTACTTTGGGTTGTAACCAGCCACGCTCCTCAGCTCGCTCGCACCACTTGTAGAAGAGCGGATCGACGTAGTTGCTGATAAAATCCTTGTACTCTTTGGTCGACCTGTTACCACGCCGGTACATCCACTGATTGGCATACAGCGCTTTACGGTTGATGAAGGTAAAGAGCTCTTTTAATTTCAGCTCTTTCGTATCGACGTATCGCACTCCCCAGAAAGGCGGCTCGGGAATGAATTCTGCCCTGGGGGTGCCTGTATCCACGTATTCGTCGACCTTGTCGGCTAAACGCGCTTCACGTTCCGCTCGCATCTCCCCGCGCCGCTCTTTTTGGTTCTCATTCTCCGACGTGAGCACCTTATCTTCAGTCCGCCCAGTGAGCTCATCCATAATCTTGAGCCCAGTAAAAGCGTCCGCTCCATAAAAGACCTTACCGGTCGTGTAGGACTGACGGAGATCGACCTCGACGTATGCGCGGTTGAGAGCCGCACCCCCACACACAACGGGAATTGAGATCCCGCGTCGACTCATCTCTTCGAGATTCTCCTTCATCACTAATGTCGATTTGACCAGCAAACCCGACATTCCGATGGCATCCGGTTTGTGCTCCTCTGAGGCGGCAAGTATTGATTCGAGCGGCTGCTTGATACCGAGGTTTACGACCTTGTAGCCGTTGTTGCTCAGGATGATATCAACGAGATTTTTGCCGATGTCGTGCACGTCACCCTTAACGGTCGCGATCACCATGCATCCCTTCGATGGACCGCCCGCCTTGTCCATGAACTGTTCGAGATGTGCGACGGCCTTCTTCATCGTTTCAGCCGATTGCAGCACAAAGGGAAGCTGCATCTCTCCGGAACCGAAGAGGTCCCCTACGACCTTCATGCCTTCCAGGAGAATCGTATTGACGATGTCGAGGGGTTGGTAGCTTTCCAAAGCTTTGTCGAGCAGCAACTCAATTCCCTGCTTTCGTCCATCTATGATCGCCTTTTTGAGGCGTTCCTCGATCGGACTGTCGACCGCAGACTCCTCGCTGCGCTCGGCCACTGCCCCTTGCAACTTCTCCATGAAGACAAAGAGCGGATCGTAGCCTTCAGAGCGTCTGTCATAGATAAGGTCGAGCGAAATAGTGAGTAGATCTTCGGGTATCTTGTGCAGGGGAAGGATCTTGCCTTGGTGCACGATGCTTGCGTCGAGACCGTACTTGATCGCCTCTGCCAAAAAGATGGAATTCAGGATCTGCCGCGGATACGGCTTCAATCCGAACGATATGTTCGAAAGACCGAGAACTGTACGGGTCTTAGGCAACGCCTGCTTTATGAGCCGAATCCCTTCAAGGGTCTCGATGCCAGCTTTACGACTATCTTCGTCTCCCGATCCGATTGTGAAGGTAAGAGGATCGAAGATGAGAGCTTCCGGTGGAATACCGTGACGCTCCGTACAGAGCTTGTATATTCGCTCGGCAACGGCGAGTTTACGATCCGCCGTTTTCGCCATTCCCTCCTCATCGATAGTGAGCGCTATCAGAGCCGCTCCGAACCGAGAAGCAAGCTCGCAGATCCTGTCGAATTTTTCTTCTCCGTCCTCGAGATTAATTGAGTTTATGATAGCGCGACCGCCTATCAACTTCAGCGCTATCTCGAGCACATCGAGCTGCGTCGAGTCGATCATGAGAGGAGCCGTAACCTGCCCCACGAAGCGCGATACGATCTCGGTCATATCACGAGCTTCATTTCGCCCGACATACGCCGTACACACATCGAGTACGTGAGCGCCTTCTTCGACCTCTCGGCGCGCCATCTCAACAATCGCTTCCCAATTTTCAGCAAGGAGATATTCGCGAAACTGCTTAGAGCCGTTGGCGTTACACCGCTCGCCGATGATGAGTGGCGAAGTGCCCGGCTGATCGAGGGTAACAGCCGAGTAATTCGACGCAACCTGCGGCTCCAGAAGACCTCTCGGTTCTTTGGGGGCAAGACTTCCGACTCGTCTGAACAACTCGCGGATATGAGCCGGGGTTGTTCCACAACAACCACCCACCATCGCTGCGCCGAAATCCTTGACGAATACTTCGTGGTAATCAGCCAGCATCTCTGGGTTGAGATCGTAGACAGCGCGCCCACCGTCGTTGCGAGGGAGCCCGGCATTCGGAATCACCGCGACCGGAAAGCGTCCGCTCGAGCAGAGATAGCGCACATTCTCCTGCATCATATCGGGACCGGTCGCACAGTTGAACCCGATCATATCGACAGGCAGGCTATCCAGGACGACGAGCGCAGCAGCGACCTCACTTCCCACGAGCATAGTTCCCGTGGTCTCGATCGTCACCGTTACGGCGATCGGAATCTTCTTCTTGCAACGACGCATGGCCTCGACGGCAGCCGCGACCGCGCATTTGACCTGCAAAAGATCCTGACAGGTCTCAATTTGAAAGAGATCGATACCTCCCTCTATCAAACCGATCATCTGGGGCAGATACGACTCGAACAGCTCATCGAAGGTGATGTGTCCAAGGGTCGGAAGTTTAGTACCGGGACCCACGGAACCCGCTACGAAGCGTGGCCACGACTTCGAAGAAAACTCGTCCGCCAACACTCGCGCTGCTTCGGCGTTGAGCTTTGAAATCTGATACGCTTGTTCTCCGATATCGTACTCTCCGAGCACCAGCTTTGACGAACCGAACGTGTTCGTTTCTATCAAGTCTGCGCCAGCGTCGAGATACGAGGCATATATGTTCTTTATGATCTCCGGACGAGTACAGATGAGATACTCATTACATCCATCTAATCCCCCGAAATCGTCCGGCGAGGGGTTGGCAGCTTGAATCATCGTGCCCATCGCGCCATCTGCGATGATCACTTTTTCCTTCAGCCGCCTGAGAAACCTGTCGTGTGGAAGGGCCATATCAGCTTTGCACCGGAGCGGGGATCGCTGCCGCAGCATCACTCAGTTGTCGATACAGTCCTCTGAGCCGATCGATCTGCTCTGCCAGCTGATCTGGGGTCGCCTGCTGCATCGTCACCTCGAGCTCACCTGCCGTCGTCGCAAGGGTAGTAAACTTGAAGAAACCCGCGCTTCCCCGGATAGTGTGAAACCTCCCAATAGCTTCCTTCACCTGTTCAGGGCTCCATTCAGTTGCATCGAACAGGGTAGCCGTTGCGGCCAGGTGTTTTTGGAGCTCCTCACAGAAGATCTTATAGGCGGCTCCCGCAAGCAGTTTCTTTTCAAAATCACTAGTCATATCAAATATCTACCATGAGAGTCTTTGTGCTGTCTACCGGCCGTTGCGGACATCCTTCACTATAAACCTGACAATACAGAGCTGCACAGACTTAGATTCGCTTCGCAAGCGAGAGGAAAGCACCAAGCCGGACCATGAAGATACATGATCAGCGGGGGTTCCACCTTTCCCTCCAGCCGCTAATTAACTATATAGATACGAAGCAGTAAGGTATTGAACTTTTTGGGCAAGAAATACGCTAGCCCGATCAAATACTCTAGGCTCTGCCGCGTCTAACCACATATTTTAGACGTCCGTCTGTTTGTAATAGGATAGTTTCTAATGAAGAAGCTCATACCCCTCCTCATCATCGCAATTGTAGTAGGCGGCCTTTGGCTTTTTGCCTCAGAGCGCAGAGGTCCCGGCACTACAGTCGCTACCGCCGCCGCAACCGGTACTCCAGCAACTTCCGCACAGGACGTGAGCTTAGCGCTGAAGCCCGTTGGTGCAGCCCCAATGAACGATGGAAATGGTGTTCCTGTGCTTCAACCCAAGGGTGCGGAGGGGTCGGAGCAAGATGTCGAACTCAAGCCTGCTAGCGAAGCCTTCAATTCGTCCGAGGCGGCACTAGCTGCAGTATTTAAGGGTGCCAAAGAATACGACGACTCAATCCTCGAGCAATTTACTCAACCCGGAGAGGATTGCACCTGGTGCCCCGAGTTTTATAACTCGGTAAGGGACATGGCCACCAATCCAAAGACTCCTCAGGATCAGAAGAGTTATCTAGCTGAAGTCTTGGCGATAAGCGGCCGGCTCGAAAACGTGGAAACGCTTACCGAGGCTATCAAGAACGCTGGTTCGGCCGACGAGGCTGACGTATATGCATCGGCCTTGGAACTGGCCGTAGGTAAAGAGGATATTACGCGCTATCTCGGCGATCAGATGTCGGCCACCAACGAATCCTTGCGCGAGGCCTCGGTCGCTGCGGTCACTAATCAGGGCAACAGGCTCGCCGTGGAGCTGCTCCTCAAGAACACCATCGAACGTGGCGACCCCGATGGGTACTACGGTGTCGGTATCGGAATCGGTGAGTTGATTCCTACCGAAGATGCTATGCCGGTTCTACATGAAATGGTTCAAAAGCGAGACGAATACTCACACCTCGGCGTCAAATCACTCCTCAACGGGGGCATGGAGGGTCTGAGAATAGTTTTTGACGAACTCGAGAATTCAAAGGACACCGAAGCTGACAAGAAGTTGCTCAAGGATGCAATCGATCATGTGAACTTCGAAGACGGGATGGAGGAATACCTCAAACAGAAGATCGAAAATTCGAAACAATCGAACGTGGTTGCCTTCGCGAAGCAGATCCAGGAGGAGTTCAATCAAGCCAACCAGGAGTTCGACCAAATCGGCGAGAGCGAGGAAGAGCCTAAGATGACGATGGCTGAACCAGCTCAATAGAGCTGGAGAGCACTCGCCGATGATTCACAAGATAGTCCCCTCCAAAGAATCAGAGTCCGTAACCAGGGAGGAGTTCCGTTCCACGCCGGAGAGCGGCTATTCCGTAAAAGCTGCTCTCCGCACAGGATGCATAGTCGTTGCATTTCTGATCCCCTTGAAGCTCTCACTCACCTACATCGCCCTCATTCCGCTGATCCTGTTATGGATGTCGACTGAGGGGCGAAGCTTCAAACTGAGCAGCCTCACGCTCCCCGAGAAACGGGTGCTT
Organism: Bdellovibrionota bacterium; assembly: GCA_044351795.1. Classification (GTDB taxonomy): domain Bacteria; phylum Bdellovibrionota_C; class UBA2361; order UBA2361; family OMII01; genus OMII01. Next base: position 6,000 of record JBILFA010000119.1, read on the forward strand.
GTTCCCGTCGTGCTGTTCCTGTCGAGCGTAGCCCTTTCATCGCTTTTGGGGCTCAACCCCATACGGAGCCTCAAACCTCTCCTTTCCCTCTTCTTCTTTGCGACTACAGTGCTAGTGTTCTCGAGACACGGCGAACTCGTTCCGCTTCTTTCCGCTCTGCTTGCCGGGCAAGCGATCGCTGCATCGCACTCGGTACTCGATGCTGCTTTTCCCGATGTAATCCCGGGATTGTTCATCGGCAAAGTGTCCGAATCCGGCCAGTTGGCCCTTACAATTCTAGTCTCTGTGGGTTTCTTGTGGCGTATGCACCCTCAGGTGTCGGAGCTCCTGCGCGCGAGCGAACGTAGGTGGCTTATGGCCGGTGCTCTACTCGCGACGATTACCCTTATCTCTTTCGGATTCAGAGTTGAGATGCACATCCCCCTACCGGCGATCACCTGTATTCTTGTCGGTGCCACTGCTGTCATCCTCGCTGCGATTATGAGCGCGCGAAAGCAAGGCGTCATTGCAGGTCGATATGCCCTTCTCCTGGCAGTTCAAGCTCCGCTTCTCATCGCCGCGCTGATGGTGAACTTGAAACGAGGCCCCTGGTTAGGTGTGGTAGCAGGCTCTACCATCTTTTTCGCCGTCTTTGCTCCGCGCCTCGCCGCAATGGTCTTATCGATCGCCACGGTATCCGCGGTCACCATCACTCCGATCACCGAACGACTCGCAGCTTCCTACCAACACTTCACCATAGTCGGTGGACGAAGCACTATCTGGCGCATCGGGGCGGAGCTCATTGCACAATTTCCGCTGGGGATAGGTTTTCACAATAGCGACACTCTCAGGAAGTTTGCGCCGGAAATCCCGCCGGAGCTGCGACATTTTCACAACAACATACTTAATATCACCGCAGAAAACGGCTGGCTCACGTGCGCGTTTTTCCTCTGGTTCGTTTTTGCCGTTGTACGACGCAGCTTCGCCCAGCCTCTCAATGCCGTCCATGTCGCAATTGGATGCGCGATCCTCTCTTGGCAGGCCGCGGGGCTGGTGGAATACAACGTCGGAGACAGCGAAGTAATGCTGGTAATGTGGTTGTTGGTGGGTGTCCTGCTCTACGATCAAAGAACCGCTGTGATGTCCCGTCATGAGCCAGGCCAGACCATGATCTAGTATCGATAGTGCTTCCGGCTATCGAGCGAAAGCGCTGCCCTTAATCAGCGCGCAGCAGGATAGATCCCCAACTAAGGCCAGCTCCTACGACCGCAACAACGACGTGCTGTCCGGGCGTAATCTTCTCCCAGTGACTACACAAGGTAGCCGCAGAGCCAGCCCCTGCTTGATTTCCAAGGTAGGTAACGTTGTGCCAATGGTTACTAGCCGGGATCTCACGATTATTGGTCACCTGTTCGAGCATCGTACGATTGGCCTGATGGCCGATGAACACATCGCGATTCCAATCTATCGGATAACGCTCCTCGATAGCTTTGATCAGGCGCACGGTCTGGCGCACTGAAAAGTCTCGCACCGCTCGTCCATCTTGTTTGAAGAATCCAAACGTATCGACCACCACGGCACCGCAGCGTGTCGGATCTGCTGTAAATGATGAGTGAACAATCTCGAGCTTTCCTTTGTGTACCGGGGACACAATCCACGCTGCCGCTGCATCTCCCCAGATCGCTCCATCAGACCTGTCGTTGTAGTCCACGTGCTGCGTAAGGGCAGCGGTCGAGATGCACAACACGAACTCAGGCAATCGGCTCTCTTGGTAGTTTTGCAGAAAGTCGATGTGGAGAGCAAAGGCCGGGCAAGCCGTTACGACGTCGAAAGCAACCGCTGAGGTTCCCAAGCGCTCGGCGAGCCGAACCGCTTCCCCAGGCATCGTGTGAGATGGCGCACAGCTATTCACGATAATCATGCCCACATCGTGAGCCGAGATTCCCACCTGTTTGATCGCAGCTTCGGCTGCTTTCACCGCCATGTCCGTGGGCGTCATCGAGGCGACCTCGAGAGCCATGCGAGGATCTCGATTACGCGTTGTTCGAATGTAGTCCAGTGGAAGCGTGCTGACACGCTCCAAAATACCGATCTTCTCCTCGATCCACTGGGCACTCGTTCCGACATCCAGGTCTTCGAGGAACTTATTGGTTATCACCGTTTCTGCGTGGCATGTACCCATGCCTAAAATGTGAAGCATGTCCCCAACCCCGCCTACTCGGAAGCCAATAAGATACTACCACTCCACAGGCCGTCACCGGCATGAATGACCACAACCTGCTGACCACCCTTTAACTGGTCCCATCGAGAAGAGATCGCCGCGCCCGTCGAAGCACCGATTGCGTAGCCCTTGTCCGTCGTCTCCGTTACCAACCTATCGGGTGAGATGCCAAGGCGCGAAACGCATGAAGCAAGATCGCCGCAGAACATCTGAGGCCCGACAAATAGTAACTCATTCATCGAAAGCCCAAACTTCTCCGAAAGCTGTTTTACCCCCTGGTCAATCAAGGTCAACACCTCCTCCTGTGGAAGAAGGTGCTCTACAGAAAAAACGATATGGTGATCGATTGAAACCACAGCTTTGTATGCGCCCTGCTTCCGCAGATAGGAATCTACCACTCGCAGTTTACCCTTGTGACGCGGAGAGAGTACCACCGCCGATGCAGCATCTCCGAACACGTAAGGGGAGAGAGCGGAGTCAGAGAACGATACCTGCTGTGAGGGTGTGTTGGTCGAAACACACAACACGTAGTCGGGCACTCGCTCAGGCTTCCAGGTGGAAAACATCTCGACATACAGCGGGATAGCACCCGAACCACCTACGATGTCGTACGAAGAGACCTTTACGCCGAAGGCTCCTCCGATACGATGCGCCTCTGCTGGGCAGGTCTGATACGGGGTAGCAGAGTCGGCAATAATTAAACCGACCTGTTCGATGGTGATACCTGCGCGATCCAGAGCCTGACGAGCCGCCTTCGCCCCCAGATCGGTCGGCGATACCGTCGCATGGGCCCGTGCCGCTACTACATCGACATTCTTAGTCGAGGAGATGTATTCGAGGGGCAAGGAGATCCGCCGCGAAGAACCGATACCGAGCCTCGAAATGACACCTGCCTCATCTTCGGTTAGTCGAAGACCAAGCGACTGCAAGAACTCATCGTTGAGTTCGATCTCGGGATATGCAGCACCTGCTCCAACTATGTACATGCCTGAGCTCTCCACAGGGCTTATTTTCCTTCAACTTCTTCGTGAAACCAGAGGCCAGTAATACTACACCTTCGTGGGGTTACATCTCTAGCCTCCTGAGAGGATCCTCAGATATTTATACCTCGCAAACTACCAAACCCCGGAAGAACAACCACGCATCAATACTTTCAAAGACTTAGCAAAGACCAGGAGGCGAGCATACACGTCTATCTGCGAACACCTGTCCATCCCTGCGATACGGCTAAGCATCTCAATACTATACCTTTTTCCCGCCTTATGGAACTAAGCGGCCGGGGCGGCCCCGACACCCCCTTCAAGCCATACTGAATGAAACTCTCTTATCACAATACGGGGGCGATCTATGGTTCCTCAAGCCCCCGAGAGGTACCATGTTAGAGTGAACTTCAAATTCTCCCCAAAAATAACCATCACCACCCTGGTTCTTGCTGCCGGCATGGTTTGGGCATCTTTCTGGCAATGGGGTAGACACCTCGACAAACAGGCGCTCGTTCACAGACTTGATGAAACTTTGCTGTTGGAACCGATCGAACTCTCTCGCCTACTCGATACGACACCGAACTGGAACGCGCTCACCTTTCGTCGGGTTAAGGTCTCAGGACGCTACGATTTCCAACACGAATTCCTGCTCCGCAACCGCAACCTTGAAGGCCGCGCGGGCGTCCACGCCATCACCCCTCTACAGATCGATGGTCGCAGGGAATACGTTCTGATCGACCGAGGTTTTATACCGCTGGGACGAGAGAACCCTGAGGAGCGTTCAAAGTATCAGACACCGGAGAGGGTCGAGCTGCATGGTCTCGTTAAACAATCGATGTCATACAAATTCTTTGCTCCGAAAGACCCAGAGGCTGGCCCAGGCAAGCCGTGGGTCGATCGGTGGTTACGTGTGGAGATCCCGGAGATTCAAAAACAGCTCCCATACCCCCTCATCCCAATCTATCTCGAGTTCATGCAAGACCCGAACGACCCGCTGCTTCCTTCGAAGATCGTGCGTGAAGGAGCCGGAGGACGTAACGACGTGCTCTCGTACACCGGCGGGAAGAAGATCGAAAATTTCGGCATGGATTCTCCCGAACTCGCGTATCCGATACCCACGTATGATACGACTCCGCCCTCCGATATTCACCTCGGATACGTGTACGAATGGGCTTTTATGGCGTTCCTAACCTTAGGGATAGGAATCATTATGCAGTTCAAGCGACGCGAGGCTCCACAATCAACGGAGTAAAACCGCCGAGAATCTTCCTGCTCTAAAGCGTCGGGCACATCGAAGATGAGGGAACTGCGAGCCCTGCCCACACAATCCGCCGCCATAGACGACGTCTACTCATAGTATCCTCCCCTTGCTGCCGATTCAGTCAAACGCATCAATCGTTCGTGTATCTGTGAGAGTTCCTTGCGACGCGACTCGAAAGCCGGGTCTTGCATCCAGCTTTTGACTATCGACAGCACAGGTGCGGCAAAGGGGGTTGGGAGTAGAGAGTTTTGATTAAACCCAGCCTCATTCATTTTTGAAAAAAATGAATGAGAATAGCTGGGCGAGCGCAATCTTGGCGGAGCCAAGTTGCGCCGTAGAAGACAACAAACTCCTAAGTGCCGAGTGTGTGAAAGT
>JBILFA010000032.1:0-30409 GCA_044351795.1 Bdellovibrionota bacterium
GCGTTTCGAGGCTTGTCTCACGTTGTCGAGATAGGCACCGGCGCGGGCTCGGATACTGCAGCGCTTGCTTCTGTGTGCAATCACGTAACAACCCTCGACGCTGATCCCGAGACCTCCGAGCTCGCGCAGCGGAATCTAGAGCTCCGAGGATTATCAAATGTCACATTTCTGGTCGGCACGGCTCAAGACCTTCTCCCTCGATTGGAGGGCACGGTCGACGGCCTGTTCGCCGACCCTGCGCGACGTTCCCGAGAAGGAGAGCGGGTCAAAGATGCTTCGGATTACTCTCCCCCGCTCGACTTCGTCATGGCTCTCTCACTCGGAGAAACGAGAGCTATCAAGGTAAGTCCCGGTCTATTCATCGACGCTCCGGCTCTTGGCTGGACTAGAGAGTTTATCGGATACGGCTCCGAATGTCTCGAGCAAACCCTCTGGTACGGCACATCGAAGGTCGACTCATCGGTCTTTGTCGCCGATATTGAGACGGGGTGGTCCCCTTCTGCCTCCGTACACAACCTTGCCTATGCTGAGTCCCTTGAAGGCTTCATCGTAGAAGCTCATGCTGTCGTCAACCGCTCGCAACATGTGACCCAATTCTTTTCAGAGAGAACCATACGTCAAATTGCGAGCGACGTAGCCTACGGCATCTCAGCGACTGCACCGAGTCAACACCCACTCCTCACCTCGTTTCGTATCCTCGATGCCTTTCCTTATCACCTCAAAAAACTAAAGGAATCCGTCAAATCACACAGCTGGAGCCGCAGAACGGAGCTCAAAAAAAGAACGTGTCCATTGGATCTTGAAGAGATCCGTGCAGCACTCCCTTTGGTCGAGCATTCTCACGGCGCGCCTTTCGGAGTACTCTTCTTCTTTCGATGGCGGAATGCAACCTGGGTAGTCATTGCGGAGAGGGTGTGTGAGTAGCGATCAGGAGATACTTCAACGCGGAATAGCTGAGCTTGGACTTACAGCCTCCGAGGCGCAGATATCATCCTTGCTTCAGTACCTCGATATCCTCGAGGTCACGAATCAAAGCTTCAATTTGACACGTATTCCTCGGGCTGAGTACGTCACACTGCATCTTTTAGATTCGCTCTCGTGCCTTCTACAGATTCAGCCACGAGCCGGCATGAAAGTCATCGACGTAGGAACCGGCGCTGGATTCCCAGGGGTGCCACTGGCGGCTCTCCTACCGGACGTATCTTTTACCCTCCTGGACTCTACGGCCAAGAAGATACGCTTCGTAAACGAGGCAGCGCAGCTCTGTGGCATTACAAACCTGATCGGGATACATGGACGGGCGGAGCTGATAGCGAAAACCCCCGAACACCGCAGCACGTACGACGTCGTCGTCTCGAGGGCAGTCGCCGCATATCCAAAATTGATGGAGTGGCTCTTACCATTGGCTAAACGTGGGGGACGGGTACTTGCCATGAAGGGCAGCGGCTACCAAGACGAGATGAAGGGAACTGAACAGCTCCTTGAACGGCTCCGCGGCAGTGTGGAAAAGATCCACGCGGTGCGCCTCCCCGGCAGCGACATCGAACGCTCTATCATCGTGGTCAAGAAAAGCTGATACGAATATCGTTCCTTTCCTTTGGCCGAACATCAGGACCTGGGTAAGAGCCCCTCCAGAAGAAACCCTGCGCGAGTCGGATTTTGACCAAGCAGTAACTCAAGGCGCACTGGAGCAAAAGCTACGGCTTCAAGCGCTATGGGCCGCTCCAGCAGTCCGTGCTCGTTGAACAGCTCGATCTCCCGTACCGTAATCACCAATCGCGCACTACGCCGCCTTCGCTGCAAGCACCCGCTCGGTACGCGCAACTTTTGAGCGTGGCCGACGACGGTGAACAGGGCGGCGATCGACGAGTCGAAGCTGAACCTCCTGCCCGTGCTCCTCCTCCTGCTCCTCCTCGAATGGAGGTCTTTGCCCGAGATCTTCATTATTCATGGCGCCGCGAAGCTCTCCATAGAGCGTCTCGAGAGCCTTCTTCTTTACACGCGAGATATGACATCGGCTGTATCCCAGCGAAGACGCGATATCCATTATCTGCTGCTCTTGGATGAAGATGCGTTTGATGATCTCTCTCTCGAGAGCATCGAGCTTTTCGCAGGCTGCTGCGCTCTTGTCATGAAGCTCCTTGCGCCACAGTACTTCGTCCGGCATCGGAACGTCCTGACTGGTCAGGGCCTCTGCCACCTCAGAGGAATTCAAGCCACGGAGCTGATGACCGATAAAGTGCTCACGTTCAGCACGCTCTATCTCTCCGGGCTCAATTTGAAAAACCGGTATAGAGTGGGCGGCTGCCGCAGTCGTCACCGCACGGACCAAATTGCCCTTGAGGTGGTAATAGAGGAAAGTCATGAAGCTCGCACCCTTGTATGGATCGAAACGTTTTACCGCTTCACACAGAGAGAGGTCTACGATGCTATCGACCTCCTCGAGGTCTAAGCGCGCATGCCATCGACGCAAGATACTGCGACCGAGCTTACGAGCCTTGAGGCGGTACTTTACGATTAATGCCTCTTGTTGGGCAGGTGTCGTGGTGCCCTTCTTCTCCTGGGCTACGACAGCTAACTCCACGACTTTTTGTGACTTTTTCTTTGAAGCCTTCGAAGCACGCGCTGCGATAGCTGCTTTTATCTCTCTTCCCTTGCTCTCGATCGTAGTTGAAGCAGTCATCTCTTGTAGCTCCCTGACGTAAACGGACCGTTTTGGATATCCGCGACAAAATGCATCAGCGAATATCTATCCCCTTATCTGCGGCCCTCGTCAGTTTGCTTCATAAAAAGATAAGCTATTGGTAATAATGTCTTTTACCTTTACTATCTGCGACTACCCGGCGCATTTCGGCGTTACATTGCGAGGCAGGTATGCCGATATGCCATAGAAGGCATTGAGAGCCCTGGGGAGAGATACCTGTAGTGACGGAAAGACAAAGACTCTCGGAAGACGAGGCAAACAACCTGGTATTAGAGCATTGCGGCTGGGCGGAAAGCATCGCTCGAGCAGTGGCTCGAGCCTGGAATCTAGACTGGCGCCTCGATGGCCTCGACGGCGCGGCTATGGAAGCGCTTATCTTCTGCTCGCGTCGATTCGACCCAACTCGAGGCATTCCCTTCAGGGGCTATGCGCGTAAGCGTATTCACGAAGCGTCAACCGACGCAGCGCGGAAATCAAAGGGCTGGTCTCGCGGATCATCGAACGCATCCGCCACCGAAGCAAAGGCACGCGAACTTTCAGCTGAGTTGTATGGCGTATTCCCGGAACTGCGGGAGGGGCGCCTCCCGATCCAAGAATCTTCCGGAAACGAAGAACAGGATTTTCGCTCCGCAGTACGAGAGCTCCTTATCGGGGCCAGTGTCGTAGCGACTCGTCAGGCGGTCGCAACGGATCCACTACCGGACGACCTCGTGGATTACAAGCGCATGGTGAAGGTCATGTCGGTACTCGACCCGATTCACCAGTGGCTCTTGTATCGGGTATATTGGGACGGACTATCGCTACGAACGGTGGCGGCAGAGTGGGATACCGACGGCCTCAACGTAATGCGAGAGCACAAGGTGTTACTTGCATATCTACAGAAAAGCATCGCGATGGGAAAACCTGTTGCGACACCGAAGGTAAGACCCGGCCTCAAGCAATTGGCGGGCAAACTGAACAAGGACGGTAGCAAGGGACCGTTTACCAACGTACTTCAGGAATCAGGTTGAGAGAGAGAGACTGCCATGGGACAGAAAGACGACGATAAGAAAGTTGGAGCAATAAACACCTCGGGCTCAACCAAGGGCGTCAAAGCGACTGAATCACTCTCGGAGGTAGATAAGGTCAAGGGCGCCTCGGCTGTCAAAGGAGTTACAGGTGTATCAGGCGTGGGAAAGACCGGAGCGGTCGGCGCCGTGAGCATCGAACAACGAGAAAGACTCATGACGATAATCGCCGAAGAAGCGGAAAAACTCACCGCTCAAGGAATCATATCTAAGTCACAGCGCGAGGTGGTCGAGCACGCGGTGAAGATGGCGATCGACGCCTCACTTATCGAGGCGCATGAGAGCAAAAAACGCTGATGTGTGTACCCTGCGCCGTTCGGGTAATAAACCCAGCCTCATTCATTTTTGAAAAAATGAATGAGAATAGCTGGGCGAGCGCAATCTTGGCCCACTAAAGATCACGAGGCTCAAAGTTGCGCGTTAGAAGACAACAAACTCCTATGTGCCGAGCGTGTGAAATTTTAATGTCATGAGAGACTCTAGCTCTGGACGGTACTGCTTGATGTTAGCAAAGAAGCCTCAAGAATCGCGGCTTTGAAATCAGCAAATCGCTCGTGCAGAGTTTACACTTTCAGTCCACGAGAGCTTGGTTTATGTTACCTTTATGATAAGCGCGCCTCCGAACTCGTCCCATGATCCACGTCAAAAGGCTCTTCAGATAAATCTTGACTCCAAGCGCTACGGAACCTTCGCTGAAATCGGTGCGGGGCAAGAGGTGGCAAGCTGGTTCTTTCACGTGGGGGCTTCCTCCGGTACGGTAGCTAAGTCGATGTCGGCTTACGATATGACCGTGAGCGACAGCATTTACGGAAAAACCGGGCGCTACGTTTCCAAGGAGCGGCTCGTGGCGATGCTCGAGCACGAGTACACCTTGCTCGTCGATAGGCTTGCTTCAACCCGGGGAGACGAAATCGGCTTCTTTGTCTTCGCTGATACCGTTTCAGCCAGGAATTATGCGGGCACAAACGAATGCCATGGCTGGATGGGGATCCGATTTCAAGCGGAACCGAAGAGCAAGCCGATCCAGATCCTGATCCACGTCCACATGAACGATACCGACAATGTGCGACAGCAGGAGGCTCTCGGGATCCTCGGTGTCAACCTCGTGTACGGGGCCTTTTACCTCATTAATGATCAAGATGCGCTTCTCGGGAATCTGCTCGATGGACTCTCTCCGGGTCGCATCGAGGTTGATTACATAGAGGTCACTGGACCAGGATTCGAGAAGGTCGACCACCGACTTCTGACTATCTCTCTTTTGAGAAAAGGCCTTACAAATTCCATACTTTTCGACGCAGCTCAAACACCGATTCCACCGACGGAATTCTTCCACAAGAGACCGATCTTGTTGGAGCGAGGATCGTTTCGAGCGCTCCATCACCTCTTCCCTAATCTCGTCCAGTCGTGTGAGACGCACCTGAGAGAGCTGGCAGGAAAAGCTGCACGTGATGCCGTGTATGTGCTCGAGATAAGTTTGAACAACATCCTCAAGACTCAACAATCAACGGATGACGAAATCTTGGACGTCGTCTCTCAGCTCAGCAAAAAGAACAACAACATTTTGGTGAGCAATTACTCGGAGTTCTTTCACCTGACCCAATTCCTACGAAGATTTTCGAGCGACCCGATAGGATTTATCGTTAGTGTCGCCCTACTGCCGCTCTTACTCGAAGACGAGCGCTACGCACTTCTCAAGGGAGGGGTTCTCGAAGCCTCCTCGCGTCTGTTCCAGCAGCAGGTTCACTTGCTCGTGTATCCGGTCGAGTCACAGCTTTTTTCCTCGTATCTCAACCTCATCAAGTTCGACACCTCTAAGCTCGAGTATCCGGAGAATGGTGTCGTGAAGGCGAAAAACCTCGCTCTCCGTAACGTCAACCAGCATCTGCACCGCTTTCTAGTGGATTCCGGAATCGTCGTGGATGTCGATGTCGGCGGAATGCCATAGCAGCCGACCATAGGCGGAAAAGCCCTTGAGGAGAGGAAAAACACGCTGTCGTGTGATTTTGTTGAGCAGCGGTGCTAACGCACCGCTAAAGCGTTCACGACTCTCGACACTCGACCTCTCGCAGCGGCTCTGTACTCGGTGCCGGTCGGCCGAGGATTTTCGCAAGTATCTTGTCTACATGCACATGGCTGGTTTCGATGAATTCTTTGCATCCTCCCAGCTGTGACCCAGCGGACCCCGTTCCGGCAACGAAGATACCAGGAACAGATGTTTCCATCGTATCCGGATCGTAGCACGGCTTGAGGCCGGGGCCCTCTAACTGGACCCCGGCGTGCTGATAGAGCGACGGATCCTGTCCATAACCAACGAGGAGCAAAACGAAATCAGCGGCAACCTCGCTCTCCTTGTTAGAAGTGCAGAGACGAACGGTTTGGGGGGATATAGCCGTTACCGTCGTTGAGGGATAAAAGTCGATCTTGCCTTCGTTTATCAAGCTCACAAGTTCGGGATAGATCCAGTACTTGATCTTCTCCTTCGATAGCTCGGGCCCACGATACACGAGGGACACGTGCGCCCCTACTCGGTAAAGCCTCAAGGCTGCCTCTGCCGCCGAGTTCTTGCCTCCATAAATGACCACACGCTTTCCGAAATAAGTGTGAGGCTCCGCCAAGAAATGACTCACATGAGGCAGAGACTCGCCGGGAACTCCAAGCAAATTGGAGCGATGCATGTCACCTATCGCAAAAACCACGCACCGAGCCTTGGTTTTCATTGGCTCGACACCGGGCTGGAGCCTCTCGCGTACCGGCGGTCCCCCTATCCCATGTGAACTCCGCTCAGTGCTCACCATCAAGGAACCATCGACCTGGCGTTGAACTGATGTAACCTTTCGGTAGGTCTGAATGGAGAGACCGAACTGCTGAACGACAGAGCGCAGATAATTGAGGTATTCCTCACGCGTCGCCTTGCGTTGCCCGAGAATCTGTAATGGAACGCCTGACAGAGCGATCCGCTCAGGCGAAGAAAAGAAGGTTGTGTCCGGAGCGAACCACCCGATTGTCCAGCCTATAGAGCCAGCTTCGTAGTGCGCATACGGTATTCCGTGACGCGAAAGAGCAGCCGCCATCTCGATTCCGATCGGCCCTGCTCCAACGATTACGACCTCTGTTTCACGCACCATCGTCAAGAACCTTTTGTATTTCGCTCGATAGGTTAGATCCCAGGACACTGGAATGCAATTACCCGCTTCGAAGGTACGGGGTCGGGCGCCTCTTCAAAGCAGGCTCAATGCGCTCTGACATGCTCCCATACGGACAAGGGCACGGCGAGCCGGGCTGGAACAGTCACCGAGCCGAGCTTACCCAAGGAATCCATCTCAGCGCTCGCCTCTTCCAGCGTCTTGATAACCCGACCACCCTTATAGGAAACCTTGAGCGCCTTTGAGAGGTCCTTCTTCATGTTAATAGCGCTCTCTTGGGGCAACTTTATCAAGAAGTACCTCGGATCTCTGCCGGAATCCACGACCATCTCGGTCAGGATACGCTCATTATCCGAGGTAGCCTTGCTACTAACGAAGGCAGAATCCCTCATGAACTCAGGATCCTTAACGAAAGCCTCATGAGTCGCGCTCTTCACCTCTTCCCCTGCATCAGGGTCTGAGAAGTGCTTGTGCATATCCCGCACCAGCATGGCGCGAGAGAGCTCGCTCAATACGGGATCCTTGCTGTGCGACCATTGATCAAGGTGGTATTCCCACCGATACTCGACCATGTTGAGAGCTGCCTGCAATGAAAGGTCATCAACACTGCGCGATCTAAAGATCTCCAGCATCGTCGAATCCGCAAATTCCAGCTTCCCGTCGACAAACAACTCACGCGCACGCTGTCCGATGAGGGTAGCCATGCGTGCCGCGATCCGTACTGTATTGTGGGCGTACACGTTAGTATACATATCCTTGCGCGCGTTGAAAAAGGAATTGATCACGGCTACCCCTCTCTCTTGGATTACGAGATCTCCATCCTCAGAGATCGCGAGATTTTTACAGAGCACAGGAAGATCATACTGACCGTACTGAACTCCGCAAAATTTACCATCTCGGCGCACCCAATCGCCTCTATCGGTGTTCCATCCACCGCCGGTAACTAGCTGCCATGTCCAACGCGGAACCCGCTGGTTCGAAGGATCCTCCGCCATCACTGCTAAGAGATCCGCAGCAAATGTAGTATGCCTATCTATACAACTGTTCAGTGCCAGTTGGAGACCTTCATCCTCTTGCACTATTCTTTTCGAAAGCACCTCGTGAGCATCCTTTTGTCCAGGATACCATACGTGCTGTGCAATGTGAGACCGCGGCGCGATATGTCCTATATCGTGAAGGATCGCAAAAGCCACAACAACCGGCCCCCATAGGCTAATCTCCGAAAGTGTCCTCGTCGAAGCGCCGGCTTTCAAAGCTTCTAGCACATTTGCCGTCAAGTACGCGGAGCCGAGTACGTGATTGAAACGGTCATGGACTGCATCCTTGTAGACGAAGTCGGCATATGAAAGCTGTCGCACATGTCGAAGTCTCTGAACAGTTTCAGTATCCCAGAGTTTGACAATTACTCTGTGCAAGGGGTTCCTCGGATCCAGCATGATACCATTCTCAGGATCCATGGCGTCTCGCACCAATCGCATGCGATCGCGGTTCTTGAAACCCGAAGTCGCGTTCCCCTCACGGAACAACCCGTACTCCTTTTCAGCATGGAGACGCAAAGACATTCGGTCAGCTCCAGAATAGAAGGGGCTTGTACCAAGCGAGAGCTCACCAAGGCTGCCCACCGAACTATCTGTGTCTCGCCGATTACTATCCTCTGGCGACTGTTGTGCGTGTACCGTCATAGTGAGGTCTCTGTGTGTGTTTAAACCCCCGAATGGTACGAGTGGTTAGATAGTTATTCAAGCAGATCAATGATCGTGCGACTCTTAACTACGAAAAGAATCAGATCCCCACATCATCAAACACAGCACTATCGGTTGCTCCCACGGAACGTGCTCCCATGCGGAGGCTCATGTCTAAGATTATTCTAGCTTTCTAGACTAGACATGCGCTGCTCAGGAGAGCGTCATTTTCTTTGAGAGGGAACCGTGCAGTTCGCCTCATCGCCGAACTCCTCAATACAAGTGGACCTCTTATATGGCTGAGGAGCCCCCAAAACAAGGAGAACACATTGATTTCTACACACCCTCCCAGGCAGGGTTGGGATGCTCGCATGACAAAAGATGATACGCCACGAAAGATAGGTAAAGTCTCCATCTCCCACCCAGGCAAAGTGATTTTCCCTGCTCAAGGGATCACCAAGGGCGATGTGGCAGAGTATTACCATGCCGTAAATGATCTCATGATGCCGTATCTCGAAGATCGCCCCCTCTCGTTCGTTCGCTGCCCTGCAGGAGCCGAAAAGGGCTGTTTCGTGCAAAAGCATCCAGGCCCGTGGCTTTCCAAAGACGTTCCGCGTATTACGCTGCCGGAGGTCGAGGGAGAAGGAGATTACGTATTTATCGAAGATGAGTCTGATCTTTTGGCCCTCGTTCAGAGCAATATAATCGAACTGCACACGTGGATATCTCGCCTTGATGACATCGATCACCCTGATCAGATGATCTTCGATCTCGATCCTGATGAAACCGTCGCACCGCCTCAGGTGAGTAAGATTGCGTTGGCACTACGTAAGCTGCTGCTCGAATTCGAGCTCGAGAGCTTTCCTCGAGTAACCGGGGGAAAAGGTATACATGTGGTTGTGCCGCTCGATCGGATCCATTCGTGGCAGGAAGTTCATACCTGCGCCTACTCACTCGCTCGTAGGCTCGTTGATATATGGCCCGACGATCTTACGTTAAATCCTTTGAAGCACGACAGACGCGGCAAGATCTTTGTGGATTATCTACGCAATTCACGGGGTGCAACATCAATAGTGAATTACTCCCTACGAGCGAGACCGGAGGCGACAGTTGCGATGCCTATAAACTGGGATGACGTACAACCCAAACTGAAAATGAACGGGTTTACCCTGTCTTCTGTACAACGGCTCCTCAAGATGGGATTCAGCGATCCGTGGGAGGGATTTCACGCACTGTCTCAGCGCTTACCAGCGCAGGAGCTTCCTCCCATTTCTGATACCGTCTTACAGAGGCCGTGGTAACCCCGAGAGGATACACCATGATAGAAGAGAACTTTTCAGAAGACGAAAGAATCAACGAGGCATCACTCGAATCGTTCCCGGCGAGCGATCCCCCTGCTTATGTATTCGGGCACGACCTTCCCCGGAACAATAAATCTAGTCCCCGCTCGCCACCCCCTCGCCCGAGGGGTCGGCTGGCTCGTGTGAGGCTTATCGTAGAGCGTGTAGTAACTCGTATCAGGTTGATGCGTAACACACGCAACCACGATAGATCTCACACTCCGATGTAGCACCTTCTGATGGAGAGCAAAAAACAGAGCCCTAAGCGCCTCGAGACTGCCTAAGAGCCGCGAGACTGATAGCGCGCTAGCTGCATCTTGAAAAAACGCGGCACGTGCGGACTGACAACCTTTCCCTGCTCGATGCGTTCACCCACCTCTCCAAGATAGGTCCCTGCTGTACTGTAATCTCCGGTGGTGAGAGCAAGAGTCGCTATATAGAGCATCGCCTCCACACTTTCGGGCTCATTGCGGAGCGCGTTTTTGGCCGCTTGCAGAGCGCCGTCGTAGTTAGCCACCAAACCTCGCAGGAAAGCTGTTCCCAGCCAAGCCGGAGCGAACTCCGGCGCTACTTCGTTGAGGCCGGTCATAATAGCTTCAGCTCGGCGATGCTGACCCGTCTCGAGCCACAAACGCCCAAGTTCGAAGATGTCTACTACCTCCTCTTGGGAGTAACTCCGGCGTGGCAGCTGTCCTCCTTGACGCACAGGGACTTCCATCTAATCGACTCCTGCGGGCTTTACCGCCAACCAATCGAGGATCTGGCGAAGCATAGCTGATTCAGCGGCATACCGTCGCTCTGTGTCTGTCTCCCCGGCCTCCACCCGCAACGCTTCGACCTTCTCGTAACGAGCGAACAGAGATGATACCAACGATTCCAAACGTGTGAGGTTACCCTTCTGAGGAATCAGCGCCAGCAAGGGAGAGAGGGAGAAGGGATCCGGGGGACCACCGAACGTTCCAGTCATACGAGAGAACTCACTTATGAGATTGCTCAGTCAATTCGCGCCTCGTCATTCGGTGACGCCACAGAAAAGAGATCCGAGCACCTAACAACGCTAGTATAGCGAAAACGAGCGCTACAACAATCAGAGTCTTTCCGATTTCAGACATCACGAGGCCGATACTCGATAGTACTTTCTCTGAAGGTTGACGGAGTACCAGCACTATATCGCGGAAGTACCGATAGAAAAGCCATCCT
The DNA here is from genome assembly GCA_044351795.1 of Bdellovibrionota bacterium. Classification (GTDB taxonomy): domain Bacteria; phylum Bdellovibrionota_C; class UBA2361; order UBA2361; family OMII01; genus OMII01. The sequence continues at coordinate 11,137 of JBILFA010000032.1, forward strand.
CCGACGGTAAAGCCTAGTATGGGCGATATACACATCGGAAATACTACCCGCCGGGCCTCTCTTCTCCGGAATATCGGAAGAATCAGCCGTATCGAGAAAAAAAGCCCAGTCTGTACGAGAGACGCCAAGATACCGACACTTAACGCGATCAGACTCGTGGTTACTATCGCTACTGCCATTCCTGTTGCGACACTCCCCAGGAGGCCCGGATCGGTGGGTTGAGCCGCGAGCACCATCTGAACTACCCGCCAAACCTCTTCTGCGTAGTGTTCCCCGAAAATCACCAGATAGGACAGGACCGCGGCAGCCAGAAACGCTCGAGTGGCCTGACGGCTCCACACCACCTTGCCCCGGCGCCTCAGCAGATGAAGCGCCTCTCGATTTGGTATGAGTTTATCCTCCACGACACCAACCTATGAAAAGAACGAAAGAACTGCCGATAAGCGCGCCCGGGCGAACTCGTCTATGAGCCCCCACCCCATCACGAGCACAACTGCAGTACCTACGAGTCTCAAGGCTCGAAGGATTCCCTCCCACTCGCGCGCTCCGCTCTTTGATAGGAACCACCGCGCCGGAATCTCGAAGGTCAGAACAGCAAGCATTACTACCGAGGAGCTCAGCACTCCCGCGACACTCGCTACTGATACTATTTCCACCACTCTAGCCGGTGAGGGCGGAACACTAAAAGCTGAGAAATGAGCACATGTGGTGAGTACGTGTTCATCAGACAGGAGTGCGAGCATCGCCAGCAAGCCTGCCGCATTCATCACGAGAAGAGCGCTTCCTGATGGGAAGCACCATCTATACAAAGTTGAAGCAGTGCAGGCAGCGACCATCGGAGCGCTTGCTACAAGCATCAGGCACACAGCAATCGTCGAGAGTGAGAGGCTTTCGGCGAAAAGTGACAGAGCCGCGACGACGACTCCGCACGCCAATACAAGTGGACCAACACAAGCTGATATGAATACGAGCAACCCCACCCTACCTCAATGCCAAACGCATGAGCTCGACGAATGAGCTACAGACACTTAGTCCGAAAAGCGCCACAACTCCCACCAACGCCGCGACGCGTACCGCATACTGCAACGAGTCATCACGAACCGCCATCATGCCCTGTAAAAAGGCGAAGGCAAGCGACGCGACTGGAATGAGGAGCGTTGGAACTACTGTAATGACCAGCGTCCGACCCACCTGCTCTACGATATCATTACTGAGGAGTGCCATACGCCATCCTTAAAGACCCAACAACTTTTCGGCCAAGAGCGTCCATCCATCGACAGCCAAGAACAGCACGAGCTTCAAGGGCAGAGAAACGACACTAGTTGCCAGATGGCTAATACCGATCAGAGCCATGAGGTGAGCCACTATCAGATCAATGGCGATAAAAGGGATGAGAAGCATGCAACCGATGGAGAGCGCACTCTTGAGCTCTGACATGATAAACGCAGGTCCCACCACACGCAGCTCCTGCGGCGCACCTTGCGCTTCGCCCGCAACTGAACGGGCTCCCTCGAATGCTCTCTGTACCGTCGGATCAACCCTGTGCGACATGAACGGCAGGAGCGCCTTCACGACCTCCTCGGTCTTGGGCTTGGGCTGATCCGAGAAGAATACTTGAGGAAACCCTACGGTCCCTAACTCAGGGGGAGCTGCCACAACTGCTAACGTGAAGGAGACCAGCAAACACACCACTCCGAACTCAAAGCCGATTAATCCGACGCCGTACCGAAACACTGAGAGTGCAGTGACGATCTTGACGAAGGAAGTGAAGAGCAACAGGGTAGCGAGCAAAATGAGCAATGAGTCTGTCGAGGCCATGAGCGGATGATATGTGCGCAGTAGACGGTCGGTCTAGCCCGAATTTACGGAAACTCGACTAGCCCGAGCGCCAAGAGCCCCTTATGGAGGCCCGGCAAGACCTCGCGCAAGGAAGGTTTTGTCTTGGTTACCTACTGAACCTCGATCGCAAAGCGACCCTCGTAGACACACAATCGAGCCTCGCCTACCTTATCGCCGTTGATTACGAGATTGACCTTCTCACCGATCGGCGTATCCGTAACGAGAATGGCGCCGGGCTGACCTAGCTCCGCGATGTGTGCGCCATCGAGCTCAACATTGGCGATCTCTACGGAGAGTCGGGTAGTTCCCTCCGGCACGGATGGAGCCGAGAGGCCGCCGGACACGATCTCACACCCGAATTTACCATCTACCTCGACCATCCGCGCTGGCATCCACGGCTTCGTTCCATATCGCACAATGAGCGAATCGGAGGCCCTCACCTCGAGATCGATAACGGTGCCTTTCGTGAGGTAATCTGAGAGCATCTGCGGCGGAACCCCAAGTTGAGCGATCTCGAACCGCATCGTTGACTGCGCCAGCGGCACTCGTGCAGAGGAGTGTACCTGCCGGCGCCACAACCTATCGAGCTGTTCCGCCATGCGCATACCGAGCCCGATTCGCACTGTGCTCGAGACCGTGTTTATTACAAACGATATCTTCACGGACACGGCAACCTGTACTACCGAAGGCTCCGCCGCCCCCGCAAAGGTAACCTTGGAAGATTCCGGCCCACTCCAGGAGAGCGCCAAGCTAGCCAGGAGTCGTCGCAATAAATATTCGAGAACGGTATCGGCCGCTTTCCCTCGTGCTCCCGGAACGACCTCTTCGGTGATATTTCGCGCGGCTTCCGCATCGACCGAAAGGATCACCGGCTCTCCGTCGACGCTCCCAATGAACACGCTTTCACCGGCCACCGGCCTGTGCATGGAGGGTTTAACCTCCGCAATACGGGCTTCGCATCCAAGAGCGTGCATGACCGGAAGCCAATGAGCCGCGAATCCGGGAAACCACTTCTCGGGATGCGATCGCAGAAATCCCCTCGAAAGCGCGGCCTCGGCCGGCTCGATTCGGCGCAGGACTCGGTGCGGCTCCCACAAATGTACGTCGGACCCGCCGCCTTCCTCTGGATTGAGATCTTCTTCGCTCACCTACTTCACATTCCCAATACTCGGCTTCATCGGTAGCATGAATACAACCGAGAAACCCTATAATTCGACACTTTTCACCCTTCTGGAGGGCTTTTCACCACCAAAGACTCATCGAGCTCCAAGAGCTCGTTGTCGACATCCGCCAGGCGCACCTGGGCTCGCTGAAGATCCTCGAGCGCTTCCTGTCGATCACGCCGCTGTGCCTCAATTTGCTTCTTCAAGCGCTGTCGATATGACACCTGCGCTAAAAGGCGCAAAGTCTGCCCTGCCGGGACCCTATCCCTCTGTGCGGAGTCGACCTCATATTGCGTCGCCGCTATCCGTGCATCGACCTCCTTAACTCTATCCACTCTCCGTCCGAGCTCTCGAAGAACCTCCTCTCGGTAGGAGAGAAGCTCCTCACGCTTCGTATCCTCATCAAGCGAGCTCATCGAGAGCCATTCTCAACATCGTTCCCACATACGGCAACCTGGTATCGAGTTCGATTCGAGCCAACTCTTGGGCCGCCGCCTTGAGCTGGGGCCCGCGTTGCTCGTCGTACTCGAGATACACACCTGCATCATTTCCATCAATCAGGACGGCTACCGCGACTAATGCTCTCTCCGATGCGGTAAGCGAGCGAAACATCCGGTTGCTCATGCTGCATCTCCCTCGTCGTTACCAGTTGGGGGACCTTCGATCTGCTCTCTTCGCAATCCTCCCTCGAGCGGCTCGAAGTGCCGCGTCTCGTTTTGGCGGGCTACTGTATATTGACCAAAAATATAGCCAGCGAGCCCCGCCATCAACGAGACGGACACTAGCAATCCGATCATGATTAAAGCCAGACCGTTGTAATCACCCTCCGGTACGCGCCAGAAAACAAGGAATGGAACCAATGCTCCGCTGGGCGCCGCCTCACCCTCTGGGGTAGCAGCCTTGGAACTCACGACGTCCGTCACCGAAACGACCACATCCTCGTCCTTGATGCCCGGAATCGCTCGAGCTACGAGCTGCTTGACTTGGGAGAGATCCAGCGATGCTTCCGCCCTTTTTTGAACTACGATGGAAACCGACGGCGTAGCACTATTTTCCAAAGCCTGGTATCGGACGAGAACATTCGCCTTCGAGACAACCGGGTAGCCTTTGAGAAGGTCCTCGATCTCCGCTGCACGCGCGCGATCTATCCTTAGATCCTCGACGTTTTTGGAGCTCGGTAGAATACCGCTCGGCGCCACCAGCTCGGAAAACGAGGCTTTGTGCTCACCTGGAAGCCCGAGAGAGTGCAAAATGGAAGCCGCACGACCGAACTCAGAAGATGAAACGACTACGGAATACTGCCCCTTTCCCCCTCGCTCCTTACTGGAGGTCGCCTCGATTCCTCGCTCACGTAAGGCTGCAATGATCTCGAGCGATTCACGTTGACTAAGATCATTGGCAACAGGAGTCGAACCACATCCGATGATGCTGAGAACAACTATAATCAACCAGAGTGTGGCTCGTAATCTCATTCCTGTACCCCTAACCGATCGAGCGTGCAGATATCCTCCACGCTCATGACCGATGCACATCAACTCCCAAAAGCCCTCGATGCATGCCTCACTCGAAGCAGCATCGATCCCCGACCGGCGCTCACTTCGTAAACTACTTATATGCGGGAAGCACTGCCGACATTGTACGAGCAATGCCCGGCCTCACCAACCCGCTAATCAGAGATTATCATCGCCCCGAACCGCTCGGCACGACAGTGACGAGGAACTCCACATCTCCGAAACGAACCCAGTCGCCGTGTTTGAGCTCGACCGTCCCCTCCTCTCGACGATACTGCCCACCTTCACGAGAGCGGACGAAAAGTCCGCGCTCGCTCATCAGGTCTTGAATCTTCAAGCCGCTTTCACCGCTAACAGACATCAGCGCGTGCGGCGTGGAGATACTGGCATCCTCGATCACAAGGTCGGTAGCCTTGATACTGCTACCGGTAACGAAGAATTTCCCCTCACGCAGTTCAATGGCCCTGCCATCCGGGTTTTCATAGCTAACGAGCCAACCGAACAACCTACCGGGGCTTATCTTGCCCGGGCGCGGAGAACCATTGTTCCCTCGATCAGGCTGCCGACCTTCGCCGTTGGGATTAGGGCGCTGCTCGTGTCCACTCCTGTTACCTTTGGGCGCCTCGTGACGCTGTTCTCCTCGAGCGTCTCGCTTGCCCTGTGGCTGGTTCTGTTGATTGTTCGCCGGACGTGGCGGCGGAGAATCCTTCGCACGGCGAGGCTCCTGACTGTGGTCATCACGCTGACGGTGCTCACTGGGGCGGGGTGGAGCTTGCCGCTCTGGACGCGGTGCCTCTGGAGCTCCCCCCTGACGGCCGGCTTGAGCGGGCACTCCAAACGGTCGTCGCGCCTCGGGTGCTTCTTTAGCAGGCGGCGGCTGTGCGGGTTGCTGCGTACGCACAGGTTCAGCGGACAGCTCATTCTGCCTAACTGGCTCAGGCTGAGGTGACCGGGGAGCAGCTGCAACCGCCGGACGAACCGGCGCATCGGCAGATTCAGGCGCCGGAGTGGGTGCAACCGGTTTAGGTGCGGGCTGGTTGTCCGGCTCATCAAAGATGTCCAGACCGAAAGGATCGAGATCTTCCTCCACCTCTACCGGTCCGCTGTCCATCTGTCCTAGTACACCTTCCTTCACGGAAGGCACCTTTGATGACTCCGACTCTTCCGCTTCCTCCAATTCTTGAAGATAAGCTCCCAACGGATCGAAATCGAGATCAGAATCATCTTCCGCAGAGAGAGTACCGGTTGGATTAACAATAGGAGAAGGCTGCACCGGTGGGGCAGGAGGCGTCGGTGCGGCGGGTGCGGCATTCACTTCGGCAAGAGCGCCGGCGACCTCGTCTGCGGATGCGGAGATAGTCTTCTGCCGAATACGGCCCGCCGCTTTTGCTGCATCACTCTCGTCAGCCTTATTTCCCCCGTCGAGCGGGTTATTACAGATCCTACAGCGGGTTGCTGTAGCCGGAACCAAGCTGCGGCACGAAGGGCAGCGCACGAACGTCAATTCAGTAGTCTCACTCGACATGACCTTAACTCCACCTATTTTTTGTCAATCTGACCTCCTCTGCTCCCACAACATCGAAGGCCGATGCCTCCGCCGGGTGAGCAAAGAAGTAAAAACCTTTTCGTTCTTACGCGAACTCTACGACTACTTTGTTCGCGAACTTTACTACGTCTCCATCTGTACGGAGCAACCAGAGAACCTCGCAGTCCTCGGACTACCACCGTAATCCCGATACCAACAACGACCCCACCACGAAGAGGACCGCTACGATACCCAATGCAACCAGGGTCATCGCCAAGCGACCACGCCGTGACAATTCCCGGTACATCCCTCCCAGCGCCCCTTTCGAAGAGCTCACACTATTTTTCTCCACGTCATCCGACCGAACATCTCGCAGCCACGTAGTAGTACGACGACTTCCTCGTCCAGCTTGAGCCGAGGAATCGACCGCTTGCGGCGAAAACGTTTGAGCAGACCCCCCGGAAGCTACGAAACTCTTCTCTTCCCCCTCAGTGAAACACACCGCCACGGTGACATTTCCCCCGAAATCCAAGACATACGGACGCTCGGTAGTCTCGGCCGATTCGTTCTTGCGCAGCATTCCCTTGTCGTATGCCGTACCGTTGGTGCTTTGATCGGTGATCCGCACGACACCACTCTTGGTTATCTCGACCAAACAGTGCTGGCGCGAGATGTGCGGAGCACCTAACCACATGTCACAGGCTGGGTCCCTTCCCAAGCTGACTTTCGAGCCTGCCGCCAAGACGATCCGGGCTGGCCTTGCACTCTCGGATAACGAAACTAGCACTGGATACTTTTTATCCTGAGCTATCGGCCTAATGCTCTTGCTCTGAGAGATCGAGGTGGCTCTCATAAGTTGTTCTTGTGAGGTCACCCCCATGAGCGATACCTCTCGCCCCAATGAAATCGGAGCGCCCGGCGCAACATTGACTCGGCCGGAGATCTGCTGTTGGTTTACGAAAGTCCCATTTGTGGAGCCGAGATCTTCTACCCAAAACTCTCCTGATTCGAAACCGATACGAGCATGCTTAGCAGACACACTCGCAATATCGAGACGCAGCGAGCACTGTCGAGATCTACCTATGTAGATAGGCTGATCGGCAGCGAACGAGATCGTAGTCTTGGGGTTCGCTTGAACGACGAGCGCTGGAAAACGTGGGCCTTTTCCTGCGGCCGACTGCCGCAAGATCCTCATTCCAGCCCGGTCCGGAGCCTCGGACTCCTTTAGTAAGAGATCTATGTCGAGCGCTGTGAAGCGCATCTTGACCGGACCGAGGTCGATAAGTGCCTGACTATCGTAAACCCCTTCCAGAAAGCTGGGAAGCTGTACGGTAGGGTCCGTTGCTACCGGCCGCAGTCGAAATGTGCGCTCTACCTCGCGACTGATCAGCAGCGAATAGCGCAGAGAGGTCATATCGTCGACGAGCACGTGAGCAGTCGCCTCGGCCCCGACAATAGCAGTCGGCCGACGAATGAAGATCGTCTCCGTGCTCGCGGTGTCATCCGCAAATGAGATCTCAAGCGCAAACATTCTTAACTTGACCTGTATTCCGAAACCTTTCCCCCTTAGTGTGAGAACCAAATGTCGCAAAAAGTTGCGGCTACTTAGCCCCCCAGAGAGTTACCCTTTATGCTCTTACTTCATATCGGCTAATACTTCAGAGATTTCAAGCGGATACGCTAAAACATGGTTTATCGGCAATAAACTTAGCATCGCCCTGCTTTTGAAATGGTGTTCTCGTGTATCCAAACAAGCCAGTCGTGCATCTACACACGAAGAGAGGCGTTGCTCGAGAGATGTCCCGCCCATGGGTAGTCTCGTAAGGTTTGATTAGACAGGGCGAGAGTAGTTTCGGAAACTCCCGGGAAGAAGGCGCGCCTGGTATTCTCTCGCGCCCGAACGAATTGAGGTTTTAATCATGACGAATCGAATTTTGGTTATTGATGACGATCTGACCGCTCTCGACATAGTGGATCTTCTCTTTGAAGATCAGGGATTTGACGTGCTTCGCCGACCAGATGGCATCACGGCTCTCGAGAGCATCGTAGAAGCGGAGCCCGATATTATCCTGATTGACTTGATGATGCCCCAAATGAGCGGACAGGAGTGTGTACGTCAAATCAGACAGAAAGGTATTGAAGTTCCGATTGTTGCCTTTACGGCTATCGATGACCCCTTCATACACGAGGAGGCGCGTTCAGCAGGATGTAATGTGGTAGTCACTAAGCCGTGCAAATCCCGCGAGTTAGTACGGGAGATACAGACCCTACTGGGTCGCTAAAACAAACAATGTTGCAAAGTAAAGGGTACCGCTGCGACTCCATCTGTGGTAGGGTCTCGGGGGTGTTAAATATTAGCACGCAGATTTTTCATACTATTTCATAAGGTGCTGCACGCACGCTGGCTTCAAGCCGCACGCATCGAGAAGAAAAGCCGATACACGTTAGTCGGCCGCGACTCTAAGAGGAATATGAGCTTTCCGGATATTCAAGGGTGGACATACGAGAGAACTAGTTACTCTCTCTGCCGACGACGAACTCAGGTGTCGTCTCCTTCACCCGCTCTACGATTGCGCGATTCTTCTCTCCTAGCAGCACCAAGGGAGGAGATTCATGGATCAAAGAATGATTATCAACGCGGTTCATCCGGAGGATTGCCGCATAGCAATTGTAGACGGCTCTGCACTCGTTGAACTCGAGATTGAATCGAACGTAGGCAAGAAGGCAAAGGGGAATATATACCGCGGACGCATCTCGCGGATCGAGCCGAGCCTTCAAGCAGCTTTCATAGACATAGGAACTCAGCGAAACGGGTTTCTTCAGATCAACGACGTCCATCCGTCGTGCTACAAGAACGGCTCACGCTCTGGACGCGTACGTATCCAAGATGTCTTGGAACCGGGCCAGGAGTTAGTGGTTCAGGTAGTGAAGGAAGAACGTGACATGAAGGGCGCCACCCTCACCACGTACCTCTCCCTCCCTGGTCGATACCTCGTTATCATGCCCGGTAGCGATCGTGGTGGGATATCGAGAAAGATCAGCGACAGCGACCAGCGGGTGCGCCTCAAGAAGCTCGCGCAAGAGTTGGAGATGCCGGTGGGTATCGGCATGATTATCCGCACAGCAGGCCTCGACCGTTCGCAGAGCGAACTCTCACGCGACCTCTCACTGCAGCTCAAATTGTGGGAGAGCATCCTTGTCGCAAATCAGACGGCCCAAGCACCTTGCCTGCTCTACAAGGACAACGACCTCGCTACCCGTGTAATCAGAGATTACTTCACGCCGGATGTGCGAGAGATCATCATCGATGAGCCCGAAACATTCCAGACCGTAAAAGAGTTCGTCGGCCAAGTCATGCCGCGCTATCGATCGCGCATCCGCTTGTACGAGGAACAGGAGCCGATCTTTACCTATCACGGGATTGATCAGCAGGTTCAAAACGCTCTTGCGCGGGAGGTAAAGCTCAAATCCGGGGGAGCTATCGTGATTGAGCAACTCGAAGCGCTCGTGGCGATCGACGTAAATTCAGGCAAAGCCACTGATGGAGAGAACATCGAAGAGACGGCCTTCAAGACAAACCTGGAAGCGGCTGATGAAGTTGCGCGTCAGCTACGACTGCGAGATCTAGGCGGATTGATCGTCATCGATTTCATCGACATGGTCGACAAACGCCATCGCGCATCCGTCGAGCGCCGCCTACAAGAAGCATTACGATTCGACAAAGCTCGCATCGAAATCGGCAGACTCTCGAAGTTCGGCTTGCTTGAGATGTCGCGCCAACGCCTACGTGCTTCCCTGGCCAGTCAAAGCCATGTGAAGTGCGAGCACTGTCACGGCAGCGGCTCGATCAAAAGCCCTGAGCTCGTTGCGCTTGAGGCATTCCGCAAGATCCAGGCGGCTGTCGTCGTGGGCCACGTCGCTAAGGTGCGGGCTCGGCTCTCGTCAGTACCGGCATTCTTTCTTCTAAACAACAAACGCAGCGACCTCTCACGCCTTGAGGCAGAGCATGGTGTGCAGATCCTTATCCTTCCGGACGGGCGGCTCCGACCGGACGAGTATGAGTTCGAGATGGATGGGGTTCGAGATGCGCTTCCAGTAGCACCTCAACCGAGCTCGGAAACAGAGTCACCAAAGGCTCGACAACCGACAGCGGCGCCTCAGGCGACTCCGACGGCGGGTCAAAGCGACGGTGGGAGACGCAGTGGTGGGGCTCGCAGTACGAGCTCCCCAAGGCCACGTCGTGGTGGAGGGGGTGGAGCGGCGCCTAGGGGCGAGGCTCAACGGGTAAAATCTGACGGGTAAAAACCTTCGGATCTTCACCGATGCAGGCTCATCGCCAACCACGCTTACTAGACAAAAGGGCACAAATAGTCACATAACGGGTTGTGGCTAACGCAAAGCTCTGATAACTTTAGGTGACTTAAAGCTGCCGATCTCGTGCCGAGCTGTTTCCGGATAGTCACCGACAATGACCTTAACGAGCCAACTCAAGGAAGACCTCAAAAGACTGACGCGCCTCGCGGCGAACATCTCGGAGTCTCACACTTGTGCTCTATTCCTGCCGACAGGACTCCTGTCGTCCAGCTCCCCATCAGCCACCCACGTCACCCCTCAGATATCAGGGTCACCCATCACCACGACCAGCTCGGGAACTATCGAACTACGTAGGGTTGTCGACTCCCCGGTAGCCTCCAGACTTCGAAGTATAGAGATGGTAGCTGCCCACTCTCTTGCACTAACCCTGACCCGCGACTGCCGGATTCAAGTAGGAAGCGGCTTGCTGGGTTGGGTTGCAGAGCACGGTCGTCCCATTCACATCGCTCCCTTTGATGCCGAGAGGTCAACGCTGGGGATATACACCGACAGTGAACAACTCAAGAGCCTGGCAGCGCTTCCAGTACCGATGCCAGCGGAATACAAAGATGCTCAGGATTGCTACGGCGTGCTCATGTGCGACAGCAAGCGGTCACTCTCCTTCACAAAGCTCCAAGTAAAGCACCTTGAAGATGTAACTACCGAGATTTCGAGACTACTCTTTTGGGCGCTCTTCAAACGTGAAAGCTCCTCCTTGGAGTCGTCATGGGAGAGCTTCGCTGTACGAGCTGAGAGCCTCGGCAGTGCTATCGGCAACGATTCGGTGGAGTTTTTGCGCATTTCGTTGAACTCCTTTGCGGAGTTGGAGCAGCAGATCGGAATATCAGGAGCTGTCAGGCTGACCGACCAGTTCTTCCGATTGGTACAGCAGGCCCTTCCACCTCATTTTCCCGTTGTGCGCTTACCACAAGGCGACATAGTCATCGCGCTCGACAACATGATGAGCGCCTTCTTTCAAAATAAGATCCAAACCCTCATCAAACATATTAACGACGAGCAGAAGGGTTTTGGAGTTTCTATAGATATTTTTTCAACTACGTTGAGTCGAGGCCGATCATTCGATATCGACTCAATCCTTCAATCCAAAACCATTACTGAGAAAGAACAACCAACAAAGGCTCTGGGAGGTATACGTGCTTAAGGTACCGGAAAAGAACTCATTCACCAATTCACGCATATGGAGGAAAGTCTCGTCTTCCATGTGTGCAGACGTGGCTGTCGACCTCGGCACCGCCAACACGCTCGTGTACCTCAAAGGTGAAGGGATTGTCTTGAACGAGCCATCAGTAGTTGCCCTAGACGCAGAAACCGGGGAGCTACTCGCTGTCGGCTCCGCCGCAAAGCAGATGTACGGCAAGACCTCGCGAGCTATCCGATGCGTCCGTCCGATCAAAGACGGGGTTATCGCGGACTTTCAAGTGACAACGGAGATGATCAAGCACATGCTCGGCAAGGTGCGCAGCAGTTGGTCGTTGATGCGTCCTCGTGCAGTGATCGGAGTGCCCTCGGACATCACACAAGTTGAGAAGAGAGCAGTGCTCGACGCTGCGCTGTCGTCGGGCATGCGACAGGTATTTCTGGTAGAAGAGTCGATGGCTGCCGCCGTAGGTAGCGGTCTCCCCGTTTCTCAGCCGGTCGGCAGCATGGTTGTCGATATCGGTGGTGGTACCACAGAGATCGCCATCTTGAGCCTCGGAGGCACCATGTACTCGCATGCGATCCGCATCGCGGGAGATGAAATGGATGAGGCCGTCCAACGCTACGTGAAACAGCGCTGTGGACTCGAGATCAGTATCTTCGAGGCTGAGCGAGTCAAGGTAACCGTAGGCTCACTTCTGAAGCACAGCCCGGCTCTGACCATGACCGTTTTCGGACGCGACGTCAGCAGCGGCATGCCTCGCGCCATGGTCATCGACAATGAGGTCGTTCGCGCCGCGCTCCAAGAGCCGATCTGCGCCATCGTTGGAGCGATCTATACCGCCCTCGAGAACGTGAGTCCCGAGGTTGCTCAGGACATCCTCGCGAACGGCGTACACCTCGCGGGAGGAGGTGCTATGTTGCGCGGACTCGCAGAGAAATTGACCGAGAAGAGCGGCATCACATTCATTCGCGATTCAGACCCCCTCACCTGTGTCGTACGAGGCGTAGGACGATTGATCGACGATCTCGACAACATGAAGGGTCTCTGTATCGCGGCATAATCACAGTTACGGGGGACGGAATACTCAGCCGCTCGTTGAGGAACTAGAAACGAGGGCGAGCATCGAAGACCGCCTGCTCGCTCTCCATCCCAAAATCAATGCTGCGGCAACCCCCAGCACCAGCGCCAGTGCCCTCCAGCGGCCCTCGAGCGTCACCGCTCGCAAGGGTGATTCTGCAATCAGAAAAAGAGCGGATGCTATCGCTTCGTTACACCATGCGACCAACCATACGATCCACCTTCCCCAATCCTCGACTATCATCAAAAGCATCACGCCGCACCCTCCCACTACACAGTTGAGAAAGGACCAAGGAACCGCAACAGTGAGGTTGAGCGGTAGTCCTACGAAGGAGAGCGTTCCATTCCACGCCAGCATCACCGTACTCGTGAGCACCCAGGCGGACACCGTAACCCACAGGAAACTCTTACCGGCGCTCCCTTGCCCTAATCGTGCTCCGATACCGATGCCTGCCAGCGCCGCGAAGGTGAGCTGTACCCCCATATCGAACAGCGCCCAAGGCGACAGAAGTTCGACGATCAGCAGGGCAACCCCCCACCGCTGAGCGAATCGTCCGGCGCATTCGAACAACTTTGTCGCGCACATACAAGCAGCGGCAACCAGTGCTCTGAGAGCAGACATCTCGAGGCCTATGAATGCCACAAAAACCATGGAGGAGATAAAGGCGCATACAGCCGCAGTTGCTCGCGTTCCGCGGGAAAGACGGATGCGGCGCAGCAGGCAGATCGCGCTCCCCAAAAACACACCAAACACCAGACTCACCTGATATCCCGACACTACCAACAGATGCTTCAATCCCAGCGCTGTGAAGGCATCCTCAACAGGAGCACTTAAGACATCACGAAATCCAAACGCCATCGACAAAAACAGAGCGCCTCCTCGCCGATCATCAAGCGCATCACGCACCCTGCGCGCTACCTGACTCCTCGCTTGTTCCAAGAAACTTAGGTCCTGATCAAGAGGTGACGAAATGTATCGAACCTTGACGGTACCACTAATACCATTACGCCAGAGCCACCCCTCCCACGAGAACGGATTCACGGGACGGGAAACCGAGACAACCTCACCTCGAATCCATACGACACTGCCCTGACGCACTTGAGCAGCGTGCCGCCAGGGAAGCTCCACTGCAGTACAACGAAGGCGCTCCCGAGAAGCAGAGAGGAGGTCTCGCCCAACAAAAACAATCTGATCAGGACGAGGCCGGCGAGGAGACTCCTCGACTCGAATCAAGAGGCTACCATCGAGAGCCACACGCGCTGAGGAGTGCAGCGAAGCTGCGATCGCGCCTGTCAGGAGCCCTACCAGCACACCCGAAAGAACGGGTTCGAGTCGTCTAATCCGTGTCGCGCTGAGCAGCGACACTATGCACACCACAACCGTAATGTGCTCCAAAGAAAGGAACCAGGCGATACCCTGACCTGCCGCTACGGCTACTGCAAGCAAGGTAGCCGGGGCGTAACTTCGCATACGTACAATAGATCTGACCGGCAGCACGGACCCACACCTCCCCCTTTGCAGATCGGCTCTCTCTCAGTATTGTCGTCTTACGAGATGGAACCACATTGGCCTCACATCCCCTATTCGGCACGCGCTCTTATATGTTGCGTAGTGTCGGTGCTATTTAGCTGTAGTTTGCAAACACGGGACCAGAGCTTCATCCAGGGCACCCTGCGAGCACACGAGCTCGTAGCTCTGTATGGAGAACACACCGACCTTTCCTGCACCCGCTACCTCACGTCCCTCCTTCGACACGTCGCAGGCCGTGACGCGTACGATCTTTCAGTCCGGCTGCTCGCCACATCTGAGCCTATGGCAGTCGTACCCGGAAACAACGAGATTCTTATTTCAACGGGGCTTATAAAAAACCTCCACTCTGAGGCAGAAGCTGCATTCATGATCACGCACGAGGCGGGCCATGCCGCACTGCGGCACCAAGGGCTACTTGGTGGAGATGCAACCACGCATGACGCTGCTCGACGACGCGCGCTCGAACTCGAAGCTGATAGCTTTGCACTCGCTAAGCTAGATGAGGCTGGATATAACACTGCGGCGGCTTTGAGTGCTCTCAATAGGGTCTATCACCTACGCCCATCTTTCGAATCAAGCCAGGATTACCCAACTCTCCATGAACGAATCAAACACCTTGCGGCCCATGTACTGTCGACCGTGAATTACAACAGAGGGATCGAGGATCGTCGCGAGTTTCAACGCTGCCGGCGCACTTTGCCATGAGTAGACGGGCCATCGTGGCCCTGTCGCGGAAGCGCTGCTGAGGAGTCATGTGGTCTCTGCAACTCAGCCGTCTGGTGGATTTTTCCTGTGGCTCGAGAGTAGCTATCAGGATCGTGAAAAACGGCTCGTCATCGAGCGCTTCGCCACTCTTGGAAGAGCCCAGGATCGAAGCGTCGCATTCACTAATGCTAGTCGATGTTGTGGTGGCTTCTCAGCTCGGCGGCGAGCACAAGGGCAGCTGCCTTTAAGTCCTCATCAGGTGCTGTCATGCTGAAGCGGAGGCACCTATGCTTATGCGGAAACTCCTCCTGAAGCCCCGGAAAAAAGGTTGAGCCAGGGACGCATAACAACCCATCCTTTTTGAGCCTTTCATATATCCCTAAGTCGTGCATTTCATGGGTATTGATCCACAACCAAGCAAATAGACTCCCCTCGACCCGGTGGAGATACCAATTGATATCGTCTGGAAGGTACTCCAGCAGGGCTTCTCGGAAGATATCGAGCTTCCTGCGATAAAATGGATTCACGACAGTAGCGGAGAGCTCCTCGAGCTTGCCGGATACAAAGGTCTTTGCCGCGAGGGCTTGGCCGAAACGCGACGAGTGAATCCCTGTATTTGATAAAAACGGCTCCAGCGCCTCGATATATCTTTCGTGTCCTATAGCTATGCCGACTCGCTCTCCAGGTAGCCCCGCCTTTGAGAGACTGACACAGTGAATAATATGCTCATCAAAGATTGGCGACATCTCAGCGTAAGCGAGGTTGGGAAATGGCGGCGCGTATGCGCTATCCATAAGTAGAGGTATATCCCATTTCTTGGCGTATCCGAGCAGACGCCTAACCTCCTCGTCAGTAAGGATGTTACCGGTTGGATTACACGGTCGTGAGCAGAGTATCGCTCCTGTGTGTTCATTAACGTCAATCGCGTCAAAATCGATATGATACTTGAACTCGTGCCGTTGGGAGATCGTCATCTTAGCTTTGAAGCCGATCACCATCCCGTCATGGAGGCTCACGCCGTCGTATCCCGTATAGTCAGGAACCATCGGAATTACAGTGTGCTTGACAGCGCTGCTACCCGGTTGTGCGCCGGAGAAAGCGTTGATAGCGAGAAAATAGAGCGACTGACTCCCGGAAGTGATAAGTACGTTCTCACGTTTAATCCCCCAGTTGTAGAGACGATTGTAGGT
Organism: Bdellovibrionota bacterium; assembly: GCA_044351795.1. Taxonomy (GTDB): domain Bacteria; phylum Bdellovibrionota_C; class UBA2361; order UBA2361; family OMII01; genus OMII01. Next base: position 27,193 of record JBILFA010000032.1, read on the forward strand.
CTCTACAACTGCGTCGATGAGGGGATCGTACCCTTGAGTCATGCCGTAACGGCCGATGATATGGCCGAACTCGCTTGAGTTTACGACCTCAAGAGCGGTTTCACGCCATAGATTCTCCAACTCGGGAATTACAAGCGGATTGCCCGGGCTCAGGTTGAGCCACTTCTTTGATGGATCTGATCGCAGCGCTCGCGCGATGTCCTTCATTATCTCGCGCACTCCAGTGAGGCGAGTCATCTTGGTTCCGACCGTGGAAAGCTTGGGCTGCGGCATAGCGTGTAAGTCTACTACATAGCTGCTAGGTGCCGGTAGCAGAAAGATGACCCTACCCGGGGGAAAGGGGCTTAGAATAACCTCCGAAAATTCAGAGGGACTCCTGGTCACTTTGTCGTATCATTCATACCTGTTATAGCAGAAAAGAGAGTCCGTTGAGACCGGCAGCCCGAGCAAGGACATCCACGTCTTATGATCACGATCCTGACCACTAGACCATTCATACAGCGATACTCTTGGAAATGCCGCTAAGAAAGCTAGGCAAGAGGAGCACACAGTATGGCTACCAACGAACAAACAAACGGAGAGGTGCGCGAGGTTCAGAAGAGCCGGTGGCAGCCGTTTTTTGACTCGGTCTCCAACACGCTACACGGGAAGGCTGCCGATATTACCTTGTCGTCTCTGGCTGGAGAAGCGCATCAAAGCACGTTGTGGCAGCTACACGGTGTCTCGTATGACCCCTACGATGATGCACTGATTGTCTCATGCAGAGATCAAGAACACGTAATATCTGCTCCAAAGCATATTTTTGTCACAGAAGATGGGCCGTCGATCTCCTTGATCGAGGTGCAACGCAGTCCCGAGGAAACGGAAAGGATACGCTTTATTGCCCCTTTGCTCTTAGACGAACACTATCGCGATACCTAAAAGAAGAGTGAAGTTGCCAAAGCCAAATCAATCGCCACTAGCCGCTCTGCCGTATCCTTCCGGAAATAGCTGGATGAAAATCAGGAAACCGGTGCAGATGCAGGATGATGAGAAGGATTAGGAGGAGGAGGAGAACAAGTGCTTACTATGAACTCTTTTGGGACATGACACACCTCCCCCGTTTGATGGAGCGGAGCCATTCGGAGACGGTATATCTCACTCATCCTCGAGAAGATTCGGTGACCGCACACATCGTTCAGGAGCAAGCAGGTCCTCCCAGCGGCGATTTCTTACTTTGATACCAAGAATCCGCCTATCCGTGGTTACTTCAGGCCATGCCCGAACGGGGCTCCAACCGGGAGTGGTTAGAACTGAAAACCTCATTTTCCCCGGATAGTGGTCAAGAGATTGTAAAGGCTGATCGGCACATCGGAAGATCAACTTCTTAGCTTCCGGCCGCTTAAAGCTCACCTCTTGCACCTCTCCACTACTCGCCTCTACCGAAACCGTGAGGGGTGAGGTTGTAGGTACATACGAGGACTCTAAGACCAGTTCGGCGAATCCCTTACACGAACATGCTACCGCTATCTCAGCAGCGGGAGAGAGCCACTGCTCGAAATGCGGGCGATGCGACTCCCACAGATAGCCTCCTTGTTCCCTCGCTAACGGCCCCAAGATCCCGATCCCCATACTCACCGCAGCCAAGCTCGACAATCGCACGAGCCCAACATCGCGAGATCGAGTTGCAGCAGCAATGAGCCCCGCCACAAGGAACAACACCTCCGGAAAGTCTAGATGTGGCCCAGTGAAGAGAATACAAAAGAGAACAAAGAGACCTACAATGCAGAAGGTGTTCGGTCGTTTTACAAGGCAGCGTCCGCAAATGGTCACTATGAAGACAAGCACTCCTAGAAGACCGAGCTCCGTGAGTAATCCCAGGTAGAAATTATTCGAATTGTCGGTCCAACCGCCGATATTCAAGCCGAGACGATCTACTAGTGCGGGCACGTAGTAACGAAACTGGTCGGATCCGACCCCGAAGAGAGGAAAGTACTCGAACAGATGCCACCCTAACGTAAAGAACACCCCTCGACTAAAGAAGGACTGAGAGGCTCTCACCAACGAGCAACTCATCAGCACCCTCCTTGCCCCCTCAGGCATAAAGTCGCTCGATATGACCCCTTCAACCCAAGGAGTGTAGAGATCCAGCACGGACAGTACCGCAATGCAGATAGCTCCTATTGCAACAGAAACTATGAGTAGACGCCGGGAAAGCAGCCAGACCCCCGCTAATAAACCGAGCACGAGCGCTAAGACGAACGAGCGCGAACCGGAGAGCAGCCCGGCCGACAGGATCAAAGCTGAGAGCACGAACAAAAAGCATCGACTTGCAGCCCGGGGCTGTATGCCCTCAAAAATGAGAAACGGCGCGATAGCCAGGAAGATCCCTAGTGCATTAGGATCCGAGAAAGTGCCGCTTAATCTATTGATACTAGTCCAAAAAGCGGTCTGATTGGGCAAGACAACCGCGGCGATGTCGAAGTGCTGTGCAATCGTCACCACAGCAGCAATGACCACACCTATGCCCAGGCCGCGCCTTACCCCCTCGAAAACCACCGGAAGGCTCTCGAACAGAGCAACAACCAATCCGAACGTAATGACATGAGAAAAGCACCTCCATGAATAGGCATGGGTGTGAAGAAACCACTCAATCATCGTTCGTGCCCGCGCAAAATCGTTGATAGACGCAGCCCGGAAATATTCGGGAGCTTGCCGCATCACTTCAGTAATGAGGTTACCGCAAAGAAGACACAGTAGCGGTAGTATCCAGACAAAGCGTCTCAGGTGGAGTCGTTGTACTCCGAGAAGCAACACCATACCGATAGAGACTGCCACTATTCCGCCATCACCAAGGAGAGGGAGAATAGGAACGACAGCTCCCCAAAGCCCCGCACTCCATCGATCACGCTGTTCGCGGCTGAGCGACCTATTTGGAACCACCTGAAGGATCAACGCGGACCCGAGAGTGACGATTACCGCACAGGCTTCCCATACAGAGGCAGAAGCTAAAGCCGGCATCACGGCGAGGACGGAAAGAGCGACAACGATCAGCAGGTGCGGGGAAAGCATCACACCCCAAAAAGATAGCTTGTCCGAGATTACAGAGGTAGGCTCGAGGATATCACGGCAGGTTGACCGCATCCGACTCAGTATTCCTTTTACTCACCTACCTTATTCCGCTCTTGACTGTGACTACCACCGCCGGTACCGGATGGTCGAATCGACAACTTGAGCG
>JBILFA010000033.1:0-30261 GCA_044351795.1 Bdellovibrionota bacterium
TTCTTCGCAGAGCTGGCGCTTTTCGCGGGTGTTGCGCCTCTGAATTCCGTAATAGTGGCGCGTGCACCGAACGGATTAGAGACCCTTACCCAAGGGGTGACGATCTTTTCTATTCAGTTCTTTGGAGGTGCACTTGCGCCTATTGCGATAGGTCAGTTTGCTGACATTCTTGGAACTCATTTTGGGGAACTTGTGCCCTCAGGTTCCATTGCACTCGGATACGCATTGCAGCTTTCGACTCTTTCTATGGTATTCTCGGCTGTAATATGGTTCATCGCATCTGTGCGTGAGCGGGCGGAGTCGCAAGTCTCGGCCTGATAGGAAAGGTGGAGTATTGAGTATGTATAGGACAGTCGCGTTCGCGGTGTTTGGTTTCATGAGTTTTGTTCAGTTGCTGGCGGCGATTGCACAAGAGAAGGTGGAGCCTCTAGTCGATATTGCGCGTGACGCTCGTGCAGGGGCAGCCCCCTCGGCAGCCGACGTCGAGAAAGCTTATAGCGCATGCCTCAAAGGTGTAGACGCTGAGTTTGCTGCAGTAAAGTCTGGGCTGGCTTATCGTAGGGAGGCTCGCAAAGCAGAAGAGGAGATTTGTAATCGCGCGCGACGAGACTGTATTTCGAATCCGTCGGGCGCCTCCTGTAAGGGATTTGTGGTCGATTACGCAGAGTAAGTGGTATCCATCGAACTAAGCAGGTTTACGATGTGCATCCACGGGATTTACAGCTGAAGAAACATCTTGAGGATGAGGCTAGGCTTTGACAAACGCACTTCCTGCACGGGTCTTGATTAGGGAGGTTGGGCCTCGCGAGGGTTTTCAAATCCTTCCGACGGTCATCGACACTTCCTGTAAGCGCGAACTCATCGCCGCACTTGTGGAGGCCGGCCTTTCCCAGATAGAGGTCGCCTCCTTCGTGCGCCCGGATCGTGTCCCTCAAATGGCAGACGCCGAGATTCTCGTTAATTCTCTCCCGAGATGGCCGGGTGTGCAGTTGACGGGGCTCTACCTCAACATTGCAGGCTTTAAGCGAGCGCAAGCAAACGGGCACCTCGATCTTCTAGGCTGGCTCTACACATCTCCCAGTGATTCCTTCCTGCGGAGGAATAGTAATAGTTCCGTCGAAAGCTCCCTTAATTCCGTGCCGGAGTGGATCTCTGCATTTCGGACAGCAGGCAAAAAGGTGCACGGCTTGATGGTCTCAACAGCTTTTGGATGTGAGATCGAGGGTGCCGTATCGGTCTCATCCGTTGTGTCTCTCGTAGAGAGATTTATCGCGGAATGTGCCAAGCATGGTGAGCAGCTCAGCGAGGTGTGCCTCGCCGATACCGTTGGAAGGGGGCAGCCGACGGCCGTCCGAGAGGCCGTACGCGCGGTGAATGCGCTTGGCGTTGCGACCTCTCTACACCTTCACGATACATGGGGCCTAGGGTTAACAAATGCATACGCGGGGATGCTGGAGGGGGTAGAAATATTCGAAAGCTCTGTCGGGGGCATGGGAGGGTGTCCTTTTACTCCCGGAGCGGCAGGAAACGTTGCAACAGAGGACCTGGTATATCTGTGCACATCGCTCGGGATTGAAACAGGGGTAAGTCTTGATCGCTGCTGCGCAGCAGCCGTGCTCGCTGAGCGTATTGTGGGTGCGGTGCTTCCTGGTAGAGTTTATCAAGCGTGGAAGACCGGTAACAGCTGTGGGAAATAAGGCTCATTTGTAGTACTCTTGCTGTTTCAGGAGTTGAAAAGACGCGTCAAGGTGATTAAGGTTCCTATATGCGGACCGATAGTTTCTTCGTTCCCTATACGGGTAAAAAACCGGCTTCTGTGTCTGTCAACGGACACAGGCTTGTTATCCTTGCCTCAGAGCGTGGCGCCATTGAGGACGATCTCGATCTTTTGGGAGCAGATCGGATCAAGAAGGTTCGCCTTGGTTCCAGTGACGAGGAGCAGGAGCGCACTCTGGGCAAGATAGCGCGACAGGCTGATGGCGGCGTGGTAATAGCTCCAGCCGGGGTTGGGATCCGAGATATACTCAAGAACCTCGAAAGCGAGTTGCCGTGGGTGCACTAAGTCGATCGGCTGATCGAGACCCCTCCGGCGCATCTTCGTTCTTCAAAACTGTTTTGACCATTGGGTTGGCTCTACTGGTTTCAATCGGAGTAGCGTGTGATGGCGGTGCGAGGAAACGACCGATCGGTTATGTTCGGTTGGGCTTAGCCGCTGAGCTGGCGCAACGGCCGGAAACGTTTTTCTCAGATGCGCGCGTTTTCCTGCGCTATGAGGATGGCGGCTTTTCGGCAATGAGTACGGCATGTACGCACGATCTCTCCGCTCTCACACGAGTGAGCGAGAGCGGAGCAAAGCGGTGGGTCTCCTCGTACTCCAGTAGTTCGTATGATGATCGCGGACGCGTGCTTGAGGGCCCTGCGCGCTCAAATCTTCCGTTTTACAAGGTGCAGCTGGCTGCCGGTACATATGGTGGTGTGCCTGACACTCTTTTCGTAGAGATCGGCGTCGAAATCGACTCAGCCCGGCGTCTATCCTGGAGCGAGGCGAGATAACGGCGCTGCTCGTGATCGCTTGTGCGATTCATTCCCGGATAGCCTAACCCTGCGGTGGTGAGAGAGTCTCTTTTTCAATTGCTTTGAGCGGAACAAATCCGTACCACAACCAGAGATCCTGAAGAGCCTGTATGTCTCGCTTGCTCCTGTCAGTGGAGAACTCGAGAAAGAGAGCGGTAGAGGTTTTCGCCGTTTCAGGCATTTCCAATAGGACCTCGTCTCCGTCAGGCTCGGTGGAGGCTTTGGTCAACTCTGTCGAGACAGGATATCCCGACTTGCTGCGCAACGAGAAGAGCGCAGGCTTGAAACCGTGAAATCGAAATGCCGGATCGTCAGCTTGCAGCTCTAGTCGGATCGATTTTTCTGCGGCTACGACACGAACGATCGCGATCTGTACCACAGGGGGTTCTGTAACAAGCCGGATAGAGTTGATGATGAATAGTACGACAGCTGCCGCCGTGAACTTTAGAGCACTGCGAGGTGTAAGAAGACCTGCGAGTTTCGATCGACCTTGAATCTCGAGTGTTTGCAGACGTTCGAGCGAATAGGCCTCTAACCCTGCTGCACGCCAGTCAGAGGCTTGGAACAAACTGAAGGCAAATCCGAGGCCGGTGTATGTGCTAAGAAGCCAAAATATTCCCTGAGAAGCAGAGGCGAGTGCTGTCAGAACGAGGGACCTGCCATCGGGATAAGGGGCGGTAAAGATAGCAGTAGCCAGGGCAGTAAGAGCTAAAGGAGCCGCTATCGCTCGCGTTGCAGCGCCCGGCGCTTGACGATGCATGCTTAAAGACCGACTTATAACATCACGCCATGTGCCACCTATGAAGCCCGCTATCACATAGTAGAAATAGAGCCTCAAGCACCATAGTAGCGCTAAAGCCAGGATTCCCAGCCCCAGAAGCATCGGTAGAGTGTCGTCAGTCGCTCCCAATGAGGCTTGGGAAGCTATGGTGAGAGTCTTAGCGAGACTAACTAGGCTCCAGAGAGAAAGCCCAACGCAGAAAATCCGAAAGACCACGGTTGTAACTCGAATGCGTGGAGATAGCGCAGTCTGAAGCCGCTTTCTCCAGCGTATGACGACGAGACTCATGACACTCAGTTGGAGGAGGCGATCGATCGTCATAAGCCAAAATGTCGGACGCACGAGGGTCTCCGCAACGGCGCAAAATGACAGCAAAAGTAGTAGTGAGGGCAAAATGCGAATATCTTTACGGAGGAGGCCAGCTGTAATCAGGAAGGGATTTACAGCCGGCTTCTTTTTGTCACTCGCCGATTGTGAAGTCTCTGGATTCATTGATACATCTCGATTCGTCTTGCATCTTTTTGAATGAAGCTGCCCGCTAAGCTCTTAGGACTCGAAGTCCCTTCCACTAGACTCTAGGGGACTAATGCTTGCGTGTAAACGTGCCGACTAAACCACTGTAGAATCTCTTAGCGCATGGTGTTGAGTAAGTTCAGCAAGAGGTAAAAGGCCTATCCAAGGAGGCGCTAGAATAGCTCGATTTCGGCATGGACTCCATTTTCTATTTAGGTTCACAAGGCGAAAAGCTTCCGCGCTTCCTTGAAAAGCTCGGATACGCCGTGTTCGAACATTCTCCCGGGCAGCTCATTACCGAGATTTTCTGTCACACGAATATCGACTTGATAGTCTTGGATGGTCGCACCACGTCGGAGGCCGCAGAGCTGTGTGCCTTCTTGCGAGGACAGGGGCATACCCGTGGGATGCCGATAGTCTATATCACACTAGAGGATCAGCCGGGGTTGGATGATCTGCTGACTCTGGACAAGATCGAAGTTATAAATCCTCCTTTCTCAATCGGAGGAGTGGCAAGTCGGATAGCGACTCAATTAAGGTTGCGTAAATTCGCCGGACAAGACGAACTCAAGAGCACTTTGGGAGAGATGAATGCGGCGTTGAGAGATTTCAACGAACGCTACAAAAAAGAGATTCAAGAGGCCCGGAATATTCAGCAGAGCCTCTTGCCGACCAAACTGCCATCTGCGCCGGGGATGCAGCTGGCCATTTCGTACCAGCCGCTCGATGATCTTGGAGGGGACTGGTACTTCGCTGACAAGGATCCAAACGGCGCGATTAGACTGCAGATAGCGGATGTTACCGGACACGGCCTATCGGCTGCTTTCATAGCGAGTATGGTCAAATTGGCGATGGTCGCCACCGACGAGCACAGCCCGGACCTCTTGTTGGCAGGAGTGAATCGACTTCTGTCTAGCCAGATGCCCACCGGGCGATTCGTGACCATGGCGTCATGCGTCTACGATCCGTTTTCGGGCAGGATTCAATGGGCCCGAGCAGGTCATTCGCCCGGACTTTTGAGGAGGGCTGCAACGAATCAAGTCGAGCATCTTTTGGGGGATGGATTTGCAATCGGGCTTGTGGACGACGTAGGCTACAGCAGGCTTGAAACCGAACTCATGCCCGGGGACTCATTACTCATGTTCACCGACGGGCTCTCAGAGGCTCAAAACCGGTCTGGAGCCATGTTCGGTTTTGAAAGGCTTTCAGATGCGTTGCAGCAGACATCTCCAAACGCGTCTAGTCCTGAGATTTTGACGGCAGTTTTGGACGAATTCGATCGTTTTCGGGAGGAACGGTCGCTAAAGGATGATGTCACCTTGATGCTCCTGAAGCGAACGGAATAGTTCCTTGTCGTCTGCGAGCAGAATATACCTAGTAGGGACTGTTATTGTAAACTACCAGGATGGTTTCTATGATGCGACGCTATGGTAGCCTTGCATCCTCCATTGAGCGGATTTCCTCTAGCTTTCATCTCTCTCCTGCTGGCGATGGAGGTCCTTGGATTGACGCGTTTCGCGAGGTTAGTACAGGGATGCAAGGGTGTCGTCATCGGCGCTACGATGCTATCAACTGCTGCTTCGTTTTTTTCCGGATATCAGGCGGTAAGTAATCTCGGAGATCTTTCTGATGTTACGGAGCGCCTCATCTCCGAGCATCACATCATAGGGCGACTTCTGCTCTTCAACGTCATAGCATTGGCAACAAGCTATTGGATTGCACGGGTTGCTGCACATGGAAAACGTTTCTTCTTCCTAATGTATTATATCTTCCTTGTGTCGCAGACAGTTCTTACCGTCTGGGCAGGTTATCTGGGTGGAGGATTGGTGTTCAATCACGGAGTGGGTGTCAAAGGCTGAGTGTCGGCAGTCCTGTCGGCTGAGTAGGTCGCGCTCCTAGCCTCGCACGCACTACTTCTGCTCGTTGGACCGCGAGCTTCCAGGAATCCACAAGTATTCGGTAATACCGGCCTCGAGAGCGGCATAGCGACTCATGACGAAAAGGAGGTCGCTCAATCTGTTCAGATACACGACTACGAGGTCCGAAACCTCTTCCTGCTGTTTGAGGGCGAGCACGCTTCTCTCGGCCCGCCGGCACACTGTGCGGGCAATATGAAACTGGGCATTCAATCGGTTGCCGCCGGGAAGGACGAATGATTTCAAGTCGGGTAGGTGAGCGTTGAATTCGTCGATCCACGATTCAAGCTTGGAGATCTGTTCCGGAGTTGTTTTGGGCATCCCCACCCAGTCACCTCCCGGTGGAGTCGCGAGTTCCGAGCCTAAATCAAAGAGTTCGTTTTGAATGACGCCTAGCTTGGTGCCGAGCGAGGGTGAATGGCTTACCGGTTTGCTGCAGCGTCGCCGTAGGATGAGAGCTTGTATGCGGCCGATCAACGACTTGAAATCACCTTGTTCCGAGGCCAGCGTTCGGCAGATACCGAGATGAGCATTGAGTTCGTCTACGTCCCCATACGCCCACACTCGAGGAGCTGTTTTGCTGATGCGAGCACCACCCACCAGGCCGGTGAAGCCTTGGTCCCCGGTCCGTGTGTATATTCTATTCAATGTGACCATGTTTGCTTCTCTTTGCTAGGCCGCGCCGGTCGCTTTAGACCTATTTATTCAATAACTGCTCTAGGTCAACAAGGCTTCCACTCGCACCTGCTGGGTCCGTAGTGGTATTTGGGGAGAGGGAATCCTGCGAGTCACTATACATGGTAGGGTTTGCTGGCCTTGTGAATATGTGGCAACCGGCGTAAGGCGCAAGGAGAATGGTAGCAATGATTGCGGAAACGTACAACGAGATGGGGATCTTGTTCGGCATGAGTATATCGTCCGAGTACCTAATTCTTCCTTGGATTTAGACAGTTAGCCATCACTATAGCTCAGCTTTCCAAGCATGGTAAGTCATTCTAAGCCGGAATCCTGAGGGAGTCCTCGTCGACCGCTTTGGGGCGAATCAATGTTTTACAAGTGAGGTAGGGGACTCTTGGCGAGTTCGGTGCGCAAAAAGCACACTCGTACGGGGTAAAACGGGTTTCTCGTAAGCGCCCGAGGCTAAAAAGCCGTTTCTTCTTAAGCGGAGCCTGAGGCTCTATCAACGGAATCAAACTAAGAGAATACAGGTGTATAGTGTTCTTGATGTTGAGCCGATGACACATAGGAGAGTCGTTCAGATCCGATAATCTCGTAGGCAGTGGGCCTTCATTTGTCTGAGATGCAACTAGAGGGTTTGAAGGTTACGCCGCCTCTAATCGTTATTAACTTTGTGTGGCTAATACATGTTGGTTGAAGAACGGAACCGCAATCAGTCTGAGGAGCGTACCTTTTCGAAAGAGGACGACTTAATTCCTGCAGCCATCACGGATACCGGTTGCGAACGAGAGCTCAATGAGGATCGATACGCAGTAATAGAGTCTCCTGCTGGCGTGGCTTGGTTGGTGTGTGACGGTATGGGCGGAGCAACCGGGGGAGAGCTTGCTGCACAGTTGGCGATTGATGCTGTCAAAAGAGATCTTGAAAAACATGATGATCTCTCTGTTGAAATGGCTCTCAAGAACGCGATTATAGAAGCTAACAGAGTAATAGTTCTGCGCCGACAAAATCAGGCATTTGCGTCTATGGGCACCACGTTGGTGAGCGTGATGTTTGACGGGCAGGAGATGGCCGTTGGGAATATCGGGGATTCTCGCGCGTATGTAGTGCGTGATGGAATGATCCAGGCACTGACGGTGGACCACACCTACGTTCAGCAGCTTGTCGATCGAGGGGAGATCCGCCCTGAAGAAGCGCTGTCGCATCCCCAAGCGCACATCCTCACCCGTTGTGTCGGCGCTGAGCCGGGCATCGAAGTTGATATCAAAACATTTTGGATCTGGAGTTCGACGGAAGGTGCACCTAAGGATCGGGTCGTATTGTGCTCCGATGGTTTGTACAGTTTGGTGTCCGAAAGCGAAATCGCTCAAATCGTTACTTACAACTCGCCGCAAGTGGCTTGCGTGAAGCTCGTGGAACTCGCAAAGGCTCGGGGCGGATACGATAACATAACAGTAGCAATCATTCCGCTTGTGGGTGAAGTGCGCTCGGATCCGCCCGCCATTCAGCAGACCGGGCGTAGGCTCGCGGCGCCCAAAGTCTCAGCTGCGACGACTACGAAGAGAGGAATTGGCAGACACCTTCTTCTCTTGGTGCTTTTGTCGTTGGTGGTTTCGCTGCTCACGGTAGGTGTTTTTGTCGCGACTAGGTTCTTATGAGGTTTTGTCGGGAGGAATATGGATTCAGATAACAAGCGTGAGATTAGAGTGGCAGACGTGGCTGATGTTGCACCGGGGGATAACACGACTAGGGCGCGTAACCGAACAGTAATGCTCACACCTGAGATTACCGGCAGTATGAGGGTGCGCCTCGGGGGAGAGGTGCCCGGAGAACTTTTCGAGCCGGTGGGAATAGAGGATGAGTCTGAGAAGGCGCTCACTCGTGACTGGGACGCACCTGAAACCGAGGAGTCAGCTGCAATTGTTCTCGATTATACAAATGGAGCGCATGATCCACGGGAGCTCGGAAGCTGGGAGGTGAACGATTCGACCGAAGGCGCCGAACCGGAATTTTCGAACTTTGCTCAGCCGGAAGACCCTGAGATCGGCCCAGACGAAGGTTTCGAATCGCCTGGCTGGGCTGAACCGCAATCGGCTGACCAAGAGGAATCGCGAGTGATTACTCCAGCTCGTATTGTTCGTACAGGACTGTCTTCTCGAGTGGGTGGTTCTGAAACGAGAGACTCAGCGCCAGCATCGGGATGGATGGAGCCGCCGACCGACGATGGAACGGAAAATAGAACCGATGATTCAGTAGGCCTGAAGCAAAAATCGCGTGTCGCTCATTCGTCTGAGCGAATGGCGTCCAAGCCTGAGGTTGAGCCTGTGAGGTACGAGCACATAGTATGGAAAAACCCTTCGCAACTCGTCGGGTTCCTCGTGTCATATGATAACGATCCGCTAGGATCGTTTGTTGAACTACGGAAAGGTCGATTGCTCATAACTTCGGAAGGAGATGTGTCCGGCAACTGTCTGATCGTAAATCACGACACGGTGTCGCCTATGCATGCGATCATGCGTATCGTCGATGGCAGCTCGGTTCAGATTTTGGATCAGCTATCTGAGCACGGGACACACATTGTTCGCGGTGGCACCGGTCAAGACGCGGGCGAAACGGTGCTTCTCTCGGGCGATAAGGCAAGCTTGCGAAATGGAGACATTCTTTCCTTTGGAGATAGGAAGTTTCATGTCTGTCTTGTGACGGCGGTATGAGAGGGGTATTGAGTAGGAAAGGGCGGTCACTGGATACGTGATGACGGACGATCATCTCATTAGCTTACAGCCGGGCACCGTTATAGGCGGCAAGTATGAAGTGGTGAAGTGCCTAGGATCAGGCAGCATGGGACTCGTGTATGCATGCCGCCACCGTGAGCTTCAAGGTCAGATGGTGGCAGTCAAGGTGCTCTTTCCGGAAGTAGCGCGCGATAAGGTTGCGGCAGCTCGATTCCGCAACGAGGTGCTAGCCTCGTATGGTGTATCCCATCCCAACGTGGTGCGTGCGTATGAGTATCTCCGAGATGGAGACCTTGTTGCTTACACGATGGAGTACGTTGGTGGCGGAGACTTGGCCGAAAAGCTCAGCAGACAAGAACGACTGCCTATAGGCGAGATCGTGCGGCTGCTCAGCCAGATGGCGGCGGGAGTGCAAGCGATTCACGATGCGAGCATTGTTCATCGCGATCTCAAACCGGAGAATATTCTTCTCACCAAAGAGGGCAATGTAAAAATTGCCGATTTCGGTATTGCTCGGACGCAACACGGACACAAACTGACGGAGCATGGCGGAGTAGTCGGTACCATTGACTACGTTGCCCCTGAATATATGTTGCGCTCGCAGGTGGATTGGCGGTCTGATATTTATGCCCTCGGAATTTTGGCGTTTGAAATGGTAACGGGAGAGCCTCCGTTTCGGGGAGACAGTGTCTACGCCACAATGACCAAGCGGTTGAAGACCGACCCCGACCCGCCGAGCAAGCTTAGACCTGAGTGTCCAGAGGCGCTCGATAACGTGATACTCAAAGCGATGCAGCGTGAGCCTCAATTACGATACCAATCAGGGATGGAGATTTTTATCGATTTGCAGAAAATCGCGAATGAAGAGGGGATTACGGCGGCTTTTACGGGAGGTGTATTCCTCTCTAACCAGTCCGGAAGCAGTTCGAAAACGTATGTTGGGCCGTCTGTACAGACAGGTGCTCTGAACGATACGTCATTTGTTGCGGTCGGAGAGGATGCTCGGGCTGCATCGGCGCCTGGTGTCGCTGCTGATTTAGGGCCGCCCGGCTCCGCAGCCTGGGGGGAGTCATCGGCCAATAGCCGTTTGAGAGAGCGGACCTCAAACCTCCCCGCGCGTTCATCTGCAGATGCCAACAGCGCGATCGATTACTCGGCAGACACCAGTACCCGCGTGCTGCACGATGACCTCGTCAGTTACGCCGTGGATGTGGCTTCCGACTCTGATGCGACGCAGCTCAAGCTTGATCCTGTGCTTGGTCCCGAAAACGATCTAGTATCGGACGAATGGGCTTCTTCGAGAAATAAGCCGCCTCCTTATGGAGTCGTGTCGGATCGCGTCAGGGACCTCTCCAGGAAGTATCATTACGAAGACACCCGGTTGGCGTACCTGGGTGATGCGATTGCTTTGTTTGTGGCAGCGATTATCGGAGTGGGTTTCGGCTTCGTGGTCCTCAAATTGTTGTGGCCCTCGATGTTGAGCAATATTCATTTTTAGGTAAGGAGAGGCATGAAGCTTCTTATTGTCGACGAAACAACGGAGACTCGTCACTTCTGTGCTAAGCGCATCGAATCGTTCAGTCGTAGCGATATGGAGATGCTAGACTTAAAGGTCAAGCTCGTCGCAGAGAAAGAGTTTGCCGACCGTGTGGCTGAAGCAGATGTAGTAGTTGTCGGCTCGGGCGTGGGGGAGCGCGGTATTGCGCTTGCTCGTCAAGCGTCGGCCTTGGCACCTTGGGTGCAAATCATAATGTTCGTAACTGATAGCGCCTATGGCGGTGGTGCTTTTAGGGCCGCGCACTCCGTTGGTGTGCGCAAGGTGTTTCCCGACAGTGCCAGCCCACTAGACTTTCTTCAGGAACTTATTGCGATCCATGCGGAGTTCCGTAAGGAAGGGCGAACTCACGAGGGGCGCGTTGTGGTGGTTGCCCATGCCAAAGGCGGTGTCGGGGCTACCTCTGTTTCTGCTGCTTTGGCTGAAGTTTGCAGCGTTTACAATCGACGAACCATGTTGTGGGATCTCGACGTCGAGACTCGAGATCTCAGCCGTTCCCTTACCGTAAACGGTGCTGAAGCTAAAGTCGTAAGTGCGTGGGTGAATGGCAGCCGGGACATTTCACGCGAATCGCTGCGAGACGCGCTCATACCGATTAGTAGTGACGTCTCCGTGTTGATGCCGCCTGATCGGTTTGCAGAGTCGATGGACCTCGTATGTCATGCGGATGGTATGGTAATCGCGCAACGCATAGTAGAGCTGTCTCGCGCTATCTTCGATGCTGTCATCATCGATACTGCAGGAAGGATGGGGCCGGCAACAGGCGCTCTGATTCGTAGCGCGGATGTAGTGCTCATCGTCGTAGATGATACGGTACTCGGATTGACTGCTGTGGATCTGTTCCTTTCCTTTATCAAATCCTTGGTGGGGAGTACCGAGCGCATCTGTTTTCTGGTTAACCCGTACTCCGGAGCGCTGATGAGCGTTCAGCAGATAGCTGCCGAGCTCGAGCCGGCTCATCACTTGGGAGAGGCACCATGGCGGCTCCCGGCTCTACCAAACGATCCAAAGGCCGCCCTGTGGCCGGGCAGCGGCCGCACCCTCTACAGCATGGGACAAAAAAACACTCGACAAGCCTTAGAGAAAGTTGCCAAAGAACTCGGACTACTGGGAGGTGAGGCAGGTCGTGAGCGAGGAACGCATACGGCTCCTGATGTGTCAGCTGCTGCAAGTGTTCAACCTGGTAGTTGGTTGCAACGACTTTTTGGTCGCAAGAGCGAGGATGTAGTGAGGTAACAAGAAAGTGTCGTATCGTGTACTTGAATAGAAAGGCGTTTCGTCTTTTTTGAGAGATCCTTCAGGGGCACTGCTTTGTTGCATACGACATATTACTACTTGCGTCCTGAGGGTTTTCATTAGTAACAATTACAATGGAGCGGTTTGTGAACTCCGGGTTTGTTCGTATCTGCTCCAACTTTAGCCGTGGGTATTTCGAAAGCTTCTAATAAGCGAACCTCAGATCGTATCTGAAGCGTCTTTTAGAAGGATTCGTTTAGTCGACGACGGTATGTGCCGATAGGAAACTTGTTAGCTTTGGCGACTGAGGGTCACTATGACAGAGCTACCCTAGTAGCAGAGAGGCGACATATCCTGTTTAATAAATGTGTAAAGGAGCCTAAATGAACGAGCCAAAAGATGAGAGACTTGAAAATGAGCAGGAGTCACCGGAGAAAGGAGCTTCGCTGGTGGAGTATGCTCTCCTGGTAGCACTAATAGCAGTGGTAGCTATAGCTTCTGTGAGGCTACTTGGTAACAACGTATCCTCACAATTTTCCGCAATCGGCGGCAGTCTCGCCGGGTAAGGCTAGTTTTTAGTCGCGCAGCGGGAAGGTTGCTAGCAGCCTTCCCGCTCTGTTTAAGGCGATATGCTGGCGATGGGATGGTAAAAGCATGTTAAAAAAGCAGGCCTGGCTTATTATACAACCGGGCGGCTTGGCGAAAGAGCGCGAGAGAGGGGCTTCCTTAGTCGAGTACGCTTTGTTGGTTGCCTTGATAGCAATAGTGACGATAGCATCTGTTAGAAGTCTTGGTCGAAACGTATCTCAACAGTTTTCAGTAATCGGCGGGACACTCAGCGGGTAAGTTTAATTCTCAGCCATAAGTATCAGGTTGAATAGCGAAGAAAGCGAACCTAAGCGATTGCGAAACATTAAGTCGGCAGCCGACCATATTCCCTTTAGGTAAGAACGGCTGCGATCCAGCCCAAGAAGGTATCTGATGACTCGAGGTCTCGCAGGTTCGAAGCAGAGTCATAGGTCGGTGCTTTCATTAGGACACCTTTTGCTCGGTGGGGTGTCGATTGCCTGCCTACTCACGATAGTCGTCTATGTTTTGGTATCGCTGAATTCAGCCCCACTGGTCGAAAATGCACCAAGTGCTTCGGTGGCGTCAGACCTCGTAGACGTGCTTATTCCGATAGACAAGATTGAGGCAGGAACTGCCTTGGAGTCGTCGATGTTTCGAAAAGAATCGAGACTGGCTGCGTCGCTTGCACCGCATGCGTTGAAGTCTTTTGACGATATTAGAGGTGGGTATGCGAATTTCTACATGCCTGCAGGGCAACCGATAGTGGCTGAATATGTCACGCTAAAGCAGCCCGTTAACCAGATTCAAGCTAACATTCCCGACGGATATCGAGCGGTCTCGCTAGCAGTAGACAATACCACCAGCGTAGAGGGTTGGGCACGTCCTGGAGCCAAGGTTGATGTCATGCTGGCCTCTTCTGTAAACGAGCAGCCGGCCTTGTCGGTCATTATCCAAAATGCAAAGGTCCTGTCGGTCGGTCGAAATACCGGGAATCAACCCTCGGGCGACAAGCCGCAACCTGCTTCAACAATCACGTTAATGGTTAGTGTTGATGAAGCTGCGAAACTGCAGCTTGCCTCGAGCTCAGGAGTTTTAAGTCTAGCGATGCGTGGTGACGAGGATACGATCGAAAGTCCAGCTAATACAACGACGTTAATCGATAGCCTGCTCGCAACAGACGGGCCAAAAGGTCCCGCACCCATTACTTCCGAGGGGAAAGTAACTGTAGAGGGTAAGGTTTTCCTGATTATTAACGGGAAGCTCGTACCGGAGGATGTGGTAAATAGATAAGCGTCCTGCTCGAGTTCAAACTAGTTCGAAATAGTCTCATATAATCCCTCTTGATAGTCGATATTCCCTTCGGTGGGAAGAGTTTCGCCGGAAGCCTGTGCTGATGCGCCACTAGGGCTGGGAAAGTGCACAGTGCCGGGGAGAACGTCGTGCATACAAAGGCGAGTGCTGTAACAGCACACAGGCGGGGTCTATAGCCGAGTAGTGCCTAGGGAGACATGTCAAATATGGGGGATTCGAGCGAAGACGAAAAGGAAGGACTCCTCGGAATGTTTTCGACGCGTACGACTCATCATCGTACGCTAGGGGACATTACACGGCCGACAATAGGTCACGCAAGTGCTGAGACGCTAGGGACAGCGACGTCTCAACCGACTCAAAATCGCACCTCTATTAGTACCGGTAACCTCGGTAGTCGTGGATCTTCAGCAACTCGCGGGTCGGAGATGTCTCCACTAGCCTCGGCAATCATGCGAGACGCGCGTAGAGAGCTCGGCAGTGATTACAACATGCAACAACAGATGAGCAATTCGGCCATGGCGGAAACCGCAATCACCTCCGCTGTGGATCGAGTGCTCAAAAAAAGGGGCGATGCGCTCGATGACATGGAGCGTGCCAATGTCATCATCCATCTCCAGAAGGATCTGCTGGGTTGGGGTGTGCTTCAACCGCTCATCGACAACCGTGAGGTCACCGATATACATGTGTATGACTACAAAACGGTGGTGCTCCAGAGGGGCAAGATCAGTGAAGTAACCGGACTGCATTGGCCGAACCATCAGTCCTACGTAACATTCATCGACCGCATGCTTCTGCGTCTCGGTAAGTCGCTTACCACTCAGCAGCACACTGTTGACGCGTCGTTCCCAAACGGAACGCGTCTGTGTGCCGTTCACGAGAGCGTGTGCGGACAGCGTGGACCGTTGTTGTGTATCCGTGTTCCGCGCATGTCAGAGGTCAGTTTAGAGAACCTCATCACCTACCAAGTAGCTCCGCCGCTCATCGTAAACTATTTGGCGTGCATCGTTCGTAGTGGATTAGCGACGATGATGGTCGCCGGCGAAACGGGAACAGGTAAGACAACATTGATAAAGTGCCTCGCGACTCAATTTGGGCCGGATGAGTCAATCGTGGCGGTTGAAGATACGCCCGAACTAAACTTTACCCATCCGTACTTTCGTTCTCTGGTTTCTCGGCCTGCTAACGCCGAGGGTGTCGGCGAAGTCACCCTACAAGAGCATATCAAGACGACGCTTCGAATGACGCCTACGCGGGTATTGCTGGGAGAGATGCGTACACCGTTTGCCGCCGAGGCGTTCTTGGAAAGTGCACAGACCGGGCATGTGGGGATGTCGACTGTACACGCTCGAAACGCCCGGGAGACCTTGGTACGGCTGGAAAGTTTGCTAGGGCGCGCACAGAAATCTGTCGCAATCGACATTATTCGGCAGCAGATCGCACTTGCTGTGGATTCCGTGGTTTGGTTGGTGCGTGAGAAGGCGACAGGTAAGCCGCGTGTGGCGGAGGTGATTGAGGTCGGTCACTTTGTCGAAGGCGTAATACAGGTGCGTCCGATGTTCACGCAGATCAAGCAGGGAACGCGGCCGGTGTGGAGGGTGGATTCGTGGTCTAGCAACTTCGATGAACAGCTTAAGGCCGCGGGAATCCATCTTGGCGATTCTCCTCAGGAGATAACTATAGGCGGGCCCGCACAGCCCGGCATGTCGGGTTCTAAGAAGAGTTGATGGGTGAGTCATGAACACTCTCTCCCTTGTTCTTATAGTCATGGCGATTCTCACGGTAGGGACGATCGCTGTGCTCCTTGTCTCGGGACCATTCCTCAGCTCATTTATGGGGAATAGCTCGTGGCGCCAGCAGATGCGCGCCATGTCGTCTACGCAACGTGCTCCTTCTAGTACCGGAACCGGCGCGGGCGCTCACGCGGCAGAACGTCGCATCGCCGATCCGCTCGACGAAAATGAAGCAATTGAGAAATCTGCCGACACGGTTCTCACGTTGCGTAAAAAGTTCAAGTACGCGCAGTTGACACACATTCCTCCTTTCGCCTTTAGTTTGGCGCAGATTGTAATCAGTCTTGGAGTGTTTCTCGTCGTTCGTCAGTACTTTGACGTTGCGCTTCAGTTCCTCTCACTGTTTTCCGGTCCCTTGTTCATGAACGCGCTTTTGGGCATGAAGATGGATCGTCGCTTCAACCAATTCGACGCAGACTATCCGCAGTTCCTGCTATCTCTGGCAGGCCTTCTAAAGACAGGCCTCAATCCTATTCAGGGACTACAGGCTGCTGCAGAAGGACTCGAAGAGTCGTCCTTAGTGCGCGCCGAGGTTCAACTCATGCTTGAACGGCTAAAGCTAGGGGTTCCGGAAGAGCGTTCTGTAGGGTCCTTCGGTGAGGATATTTGTCATCCTGAGATTGAGTTGTTCGTGCAGGCTCTCATTTTGAGCCGTCGCGTGGGTGGAAATCTCTCTGATACGCTCGATCGTCTGTCCAAGCAGGTTCGTCGACGGCAGTATTTCCGCAAGTCTGCCGTCGCAGCCGTTGGACTCCAACGAGGGTCGATCATTTTTATCCTCTTCATTTTAGCAGGTCTCGAAGGATACTTGTTTTTTAGCTGGCGCGAGTGCGTAGTCGTTCCATGGACTCATCCAGTAGGGCGTCCCGTATGCCAGGCGGGGTTGATTGCAATTATCTTGGGACTGCTCTGGGTTCGCCAAGTAACGAAGATCAAGGTCTGATGCTATGGAACTCACTTCGTTAATTCCGATAGTAGCGGGTATTGCAGGGTTGCTCTCCCTGGGCTTGCTGATATGGATGTTGATTGCCGCTCCCAAAGCTGACTATCGCTCACTGATGGGCTCCCGAGTGACTGTTTCTCCAGACGTTGATGTGCGCGGGAGGATTGAGCAGGATGAGACTGGTGAGGAGCTGGAGAAGGTCAAAAGTGCGACCCGCAAGGCCCACAAAAAGACCGCGGAACCGACCCTTCAAGAGAAGATGTTTAGAGCCGGGCTCTTTACCGAAAGACAGCGCAGGGATTTTCAAAGGCAGCAATTGCTTTTGCCCTCTGTCGGAAGCCTCCTGATGTTCGGATGCGGCATGTATGTCGGTGGGTGGCAGACGGCAATGCTTACCGGCATTGTCGGTCTCTTGGCGGGACTCTATATACCGTTTAGGATCCTCGAACGGCGCTCGAAACAGAGGAGTGAGGATATCCTCTTCTACCTTCCGCTCGTGATTGAACAGATTTCGATCGGGGTTAGTAGCTCGCTCGACATCGGTCCATGCTTGGCGCGTGTAGTCCAGATGGCGGAGGAGCGAGATAGTCATAACGCTGTTACGGAACTGGTTCGTTACGCGCAATACCATGTTAAGTCCGGCGTTGGTTTAGAAGAAGCGCTGATTGAGGTCGGAAAATTGTCGGGCCAGGTCGAATTGAAACACGCTTTTATGGCACTTGCGCAGGTCGCGAAGTTCGGTGGAGAGGTGTCTAAGCAACTCCAAGAGCTGGCGGACGCTGTTTCCTCTCAGCGAGAAACGAAGATTGAAGCTAAAATCAAGAAGTTGGAACTCGAGGCAACGGCTCCCGTGGCGTTGGTTTTTTTCGGCTATCTGGTTATTCTCCTAGTCGGATTCCTTCTACAGATTCTTACAGCGATTTGATGAGCTTATGCCTATGGAATCAGCTCGAAGCCGCCGTGGTTTATTCGATAGCTGAATCGAAAGTATGATCATAGGATGAGGGCAGAACAATGAAGGGAAGACTTCGGTACGCCGATGTTGTGTTGGTCGCGATGGTCGTTGCTATCACAGCAATGCTTATTGTGCCGCTTCCGACCATGCTCCTCGATGTGCTTTTGGTCGTTAATTTATCTTTTTCGATTCTGCTGCTGCTCGTCGGCTTATACCTTCCGAATTCCGCAGCGCTGTATACTTTCCCGACAATCCTCCTGCTAAGCACGTTGTTCCGATTGGGTCTCAACGTCGCCTCTTCTAGACTGATATTGAGTCAGGGTGATGCGGGACGAGTGATCGAATCCTTCGGTACCTTTCTCATTCGCGGTGAAGTGGTCGTAGGAATAATTATCTTCACTATCGTGACTATCGTTAATTTCATCGTCATCTCGAAAGGAGCAACTCGAGTGTCAGAGGTTGCGGCTCGCTTTGCTTTGGATTCTCTTCCAGGTAAGCAGAACGCAATCGACAATGATGCACGTTCGGGAGTGATATCTGCCGATGAAGCTCGCCGCAAAAGAGATGAATTGCGAAGAGACTCTCAACTATACGGTTCCATGGACGGAGCAATGAAGTTCGTTCAAGGCGATGCAGTGGCGGGTTTTTTCATAATTCTCACCAATATCATCGGTGGTGTGTATATGGGACTATCCGGGGGGATGTCTCTTATCGATGCAGTTCAATCATATACAGTGCTGACAGTTGGAGACGGTCTGGTAACGCAGATTCCGGGTCTTTTGACCTCAATATGTGCAGGTATCATCGTCACTCGCGTTTCCTCTGTCGATGCCTCTACTCTGAGCACCGATCTCCGTGCGCAGCTGTTCTCGCAGCCCGTCACCTTGCTTATTACCGCCGCAATTTTGATGGTTTTTGCTTTGCTTCCCGGGGTGCCGGCGTTTCCGTTCGTGGTGGTAGCTTCGTCTGCTGCGCTGATCGCAGTGGTTGTCCACAAGCGCCGCTCTGATTCTCCTGAATTGGATATACCGACGGGAGCGTATGGCCGCTTGGAGGGTGTGTCGTCTATCTCCTCCAGCCTACGAGATGGTGAACTCGACGATTTCGGGTTGTCTCTGATTCTCGACAGTGGAGTTCTCTACCGCTCGTATCGAACGAACCCCGCTAAATGGATGGGTTGGTGGAGAGGCTTTCAAGCAGATTTTTTTGCGGACGTGGGTGTGAGACTACCTGAAGCTCGTGTTGTGGCAGATGATCTTCTTCCACTATCGTCGTATCGTGTAACCAGTTCCGGCGTGGAGATGGTATCGGGAACAGTTTTGCCGGATGCGCTACTCGTTGAGATAGCAAGCTCCCAGGCAGCATTACTTGGTCTCAAGGTGTTGCTAGAGGAGGACCATCCTATTTCCGGTAACAAAGTATTCTGGTGTCCTAATACACACAACGTTCGCAAGATGTTGGATCTAGCGTCGATTCGAAGCTTCGATTTTTTCGAATACATAGCGCTGCGTGTGGGAAGCTTTTGTCTGCGACATCCGGAAGAGTTTCTGTCGGCAACCGATGTTCACTCCTTGCTCCGGCAGGTCGAGAAGAAGCATCCTGGGCTTATTGCTGAGGGATTTGGGAAAGAATTTGTTTCTGTCTCCGTGCTCACAGAGATCCTTCAAGAGCTTGTTCGACAAGGGGTTAGTATTAGGGATTTTCGAGTGATCTTGGAGAGTGTTGCATCTTACTGCTCGAGCTCTGGAATCTCGCTGGAACAGGACAGTAACGTCGATGTAGCTCTTGTTGTTCAACACATCCGCATGCATCGGAAGCGTCAGATTCTTCGCCGTTACATGGGATCTGCCAAAGGTGTTCGAGTTCTTGGGCTCTCGTCGGATGTGGAGCAGGCCTTGCACGAAGCAGAACTCTCAGACCGCGGACTCCCGCTAGCGGTAGATAACGGCACATTCGAAGCCCTGAATTCAGGACTTCACACGGTTCTCAAACCTGCATTCGAATTAGGAGTCGTGCCGGTTGCGATACTTTGCAATGCTGAGATTCGAAAGAAGGTAATTTCGTTGACGCGCGGGCTAACCCGCTCTCTTTTCGTCGTGAGCTACGAGGAGCTCGATCCCGGGATACCGGTTGAGCAGATAGCAACGTGGGAGCTCGTGTTGCGATGATACTGATTACGGTGTGGGAAGATTGATTATGGCAGATACTTCTTCACCGGTAACTCATCTACCCGGCATGGTTCAGGACTATTTCGTAGTGGAAAACAACATAGCCTCCACGCGGGTTGTCAAGGTTTTCAAGGCGCTCGACAAATTCAAGCGACAAAGTGTCGGTCTGATTGTGTCTCGGACGCCGGTTCCCGTCGATCGAATTCCTCTGTTTGCGGCACGAGCTACGCAACTCTCTCACATAACCGAGATATCTTCGTACGGACTTGATGCGCATGGTACGGCTTTCGTGGTGTTGCCGGTGCTCGATGGTAACCTGCTTGGCGATAGCGTCTTAGAGGAAATCGAATTGGAGCGGCGCTACTTGTCTGCGTTGCGACTTGTTGCGAGGCTTCATGAGCATAAACTGACGTGTGGAGATCTTTGCCTGAGTTCGTTTTTGCTTGGCCGATTCGGATCCTTGCAGCTCTTTGCCGGGTGGTGTGTGCTCGAACAGCCTGCACAGACATTGACCGACGAGTCAGATGAGGGGGAGCCTTGCATTGCTCCAGAGCAACGAGAAGGTAGTGAGCCTACTAATGCCACAGACGTATTCGCTCTTGGTGTCATCGGATACCGGCTATTTACGGGTGAGTATCCTCGATTCGAAGACTCCGGGTTTGTGACGTCACAAGTGCTAACGCTGAACCCATCTGCGCCTGGATGGATAGACGAAGTACTCACAAAGGCGCTCGCTCCAGTTCCGACCGAGAGACTCCAGACTGCAGCGGACATGGTTCAAGCCATAGTGCAATGGAAGGAGAATACGGCGGCTCGCGAGGCCTTGCCTACCAAAACAGATGCACCGGTCATCATGCCCTCCTCTCGTACTTCGAGCAGCGGCGCGGTGGTGATTGAACTACGTGCGTTACCGGGGCAAGCAATCGACAAGAAACCTGTTCCTAAGCCATCCGGGCCGAGAGTAGTAACTTTAATGAAGGGCATCCTCCTCATCGGTCTCCTATGCATCGGGTTGTGGATGGGCTTCAAAGGGACATCGGTCTTTCACCGCGAGGAACGTTCTGCGGCTCTCGACATACGTCCGGGAGATATAAGCGAGGAATTACTCAATGCGCGTGAAGAGGGCGATACAGAGACTTACATAGAAGAACTGGCGACGTCAGGGGATCCCCTGGCGCATGACATCCTCATTCGCATGTTCAAGGAAGCTGATTCGGAGCAGGCTGCCTCAAAAGTATGGGATAGTCTTCTGACTCGAGCTCGTCGAAACGGTCTAGTACGAGCTTCCGATCATGTCCGGGCATGGATTAAGTTCGAAGCGATATCCCTCAAGCGCAGTTCGACATTAGAGTTGGCATTGCGACTGCTTGATCCTGCGCTCCCGATGCCCGTACGAATTGAGCTTCTCGAGACAGTACGGACGGTTGATCCCAAGTTTGCCGTCGTTTTAGCGGCATCCTTGGCGTTAGATTTGAAACAAGTAGATTCCTTTCGTCCGATCTTCTTGGCCTCGGCTGCTGGCATGCTCGCGGTCGTCCCCAGCGAATTGCAAGAGCGCTCAGTAGGAGCTCTCATGTTGGCGACACCTGCCGTATCTTCTCTCTACGCCGAAGATCTTCTAACAGTTCCGAATGTAATTTCGGACAGCGATCTTTTGTGGCTACTTCCGGAAATGACCAAGAGGCAGTTGCCGGGAGTCAAACGGATATCGGATCAAGCCCGTGCTCGTAGACTGGTTCCTGACTCTGCGGCTATATTCTTGGAGATCCTCTCGCGTACATCCATTATACCGGCTCGAGTGCAATCAACTCTGGTAGCGTGTGCCCTGGGGCAGGCCGGGAAGGCGGACGTGGTGAGTTTCGCCGGATGGTATGATTCGGATGCCGAGAAAGCTCTGTGGGCCTTGGTTGTGAACACTAAAGATTCGGAGGTGGGGGAGAGAGCTTTCGATGCTTTGGCAGCGAAGCCCATGCTGGTTCCGGGTATATCGGACTTATATGAGCTCGTTCGCTCTACTTACTATGCTGACCGAGCAGTTGTAGGCCGTCCAGTCGCAGCGCTCGCTCTGGAAAATGTTCTGTCTGACGCGGATTTCAGTCGTGCTTTCGAAGGCTTGAATGACCTTCCCCAAGGCAGAGAGCTCCTCAAAGTTGTTTTGAAAGGCCCTTCGCCGAGAGCGCTGCGCGAAGTCATAAGGCGATACGGCCCGCTGTTGGATCGTATGCAGTTGCTCGATGTCATCAAGCACCCCGATCCGCAGGTGCGTGCCGCCGCAGTGGAAGCTTTGAGTGGCGCAAATGACGTCGTGATTCTAAAGATTTTGGCTGATACGTACGCAGAAGAAGCGGAGCTTGTAGTAAGGTCCGCGTACGAGAATCATATTAGTACTATTAAAGAGAGAGTTAATCGGTGATGTTTTCGGTTCTCACGACCCTCCTGCTCCCGCTGAGTCGGAGTACCCACGGCTACTGCAAAGGTATGCTTTTGTTTTTGCTAGTTGGAGTCGCTGCTTGTTCGACGATTCCCGAGAAGTCGGCGGGTCTGCTCGGAAGGCCCGCACCTGATGCCCGACTTATGATGCTCGATGGTTCGGAAACTACTCTGAGCGCCGAGAAGGGACGCTATGTGGCAGTGTTGTTTTGGGCGACATGGTGTAAACATTCCAAAGGTGCAATAGCCGATTTCGAGGATTTGGCGCGAGGGTATCGTCGTCGTGCAGACGTCAGTTTCTTTGCTGTGAGCGTAGATCAAAATGCAGACTTTGACGTTCTCAAGGGTCGGATACTGAGCCAGGAGCTCAAGAGCATCATTCACGTGTTCTCCGGAAACGACATTCAAGACGAGGCCTACCAAAAGTTTTTTGGTGAGCTGGTGCCGATGGTAGTGCTCATAGATCCTCGTGGAGTTGTCAGGTATGTGGGCACATCTGTTTCAGATATCGAGGATCTCCTTAACGAGCGCTTTGCACGTTAACAGGCTGCGGAAAAATGGCTTCGTAGCGAGAAATTCGAGGTTTTGGTGATGGTCGAAGATGAGAGCGTGAAAAAACCGCAGGTGTATCCGCTGCGATACATTGAGGATTTTTTCGCGCTCTCATCTTTGGCCAGCGCCGAAAGATCGGATTTCGCAGCAGAAGAGCATTTTTCCGCAGCCTGTTAACCTTCAAGGAGCAGCGTAAGGGCTAGACCGCTGCGGAAGGAGAAGCTGGAGTTAGTAGGGTGGCGTCTATACCGTTGTTTGGTGGCGCCGTTTTCCATACCTCTGGTGCTATGTTTTCTCGGCTTTAACAATGTGTTACGAATCGGCCGTGCAGTTGGGGCACGGTGTATGATGACGATCATTCATGTGGTCGTTGAGGCGGTATGGATATGATGATTCTCTGTCCGAGGGAGCCAATAGGGTACCTTCAGAGGGCTTTTGCTCTCGTCTATTTGGCTCTGGTGTCCTGTATCGGTTGTGCTGGGCCCGAGGAAGTACCGCTACCACCGCCGTTGGCGGTAAGGGTTGTAGCTGTAGAAAAGCGCGACGTACCGATCTCGCAGGAGTTCGTCGGTAGAACTGTTGGCGCGATCGATGCCGATGTTCGGGCGCGAGTCGATGGAGTCGTCACCGGGGTCTTCTTTGAAGAGGGAGGAGAGGTCACTGAGGGGCAGCTCCTCTACACTATCGATCCCGCTCCCATGCTCACCAAGGTTGCACAGGCAAAAGGAGCCTTAGCAGAGGCTGAGTCTGCTATGGTCCAGGCCAATGCAGATCTCGCTCGGATCAAACCTCTTGCTGCCATCGACGCCGTCAGTAAGCGGGATCTGGATAATGCCGTTGCTCGGCATGGGGTGTCCAAGGGGGCGGTAGATGCGGCCAAAGCAGCGGTCGACGCTACGGAGATTGAATTGAGTTATACGAAGGTTACTTCGCCAACGAGTGGGACCATCGGTATCAGTAAAGCCAAGGTCGGTGAGTACGTGGGGCGCCCGCCGAATGCTACGATATTGAATACCGTATCGAAGCTCGACCCGATTCACGTGCAGTTTTCACTCAGTGAGCGGGAGTACCTTTTCTTCTCGAGGCTCGCCTTAGAGAACGGTGCCAAGAAGGGCGAACGTATTCTCGAATTAGTCCTGGCAGACGGCACCACTCATCCTTACACAGGCACGGTCCAGAAGTTGGATCGCAGCATAGACGTTAAATCAGGTGCTGTAACGGTCGAGGCCTCGTTTGCGAATCCCAACAAACTCCTGCGCCCCGGGCTCTTCGCCAAGGTGCGCACGGTGGCGGTAACTCGCCCTAGAGTGCTGGTGATTCCGAGAAAAGCGGTGCGAGAGATCCAAGGGCGACAGCAGGTGTTCGTCGTCGATCCGCAAGCAAAGGTGGAGCAGCGGGGAGTTGAAGTGGGCCCAGCGGTCGGAGAGCTGCAGGTGATAGAGTCGGGACTCGCCGAAGGGGAGATTGTCGCGACGGAGTCGATACAAAAGCTTCGCACTGGGATGACTATCGACCCGCAAAGGGTCGCAGTACAGAGATAGGGGTACCCCGTGGGCTCAGACAATCAACCGATTCGCGAATACATCTTCGTTCGAAGGCCTACCGTAGCGATCGTAATTTCGATCGTCTTGGTGATCTTCGGACTCGTGACTATCAGAGGTCTGCCGGTCTCTCAGTACCCCAACGTGGTGCCGCCGGAGGTGCAGATATCTTCGACATATTCAGGTGCTAACTCGCTTGCCGTTGAGCAGTCGGTCACGACACCCCTCGAACAACAGATTAATGGTGTCGAAGAGATGATCTACATGCGGAGCGTCAACGCAAACGACGGCTCCAGTACGGTGCGGGTCAACTTCGAGGTTGGTACTGACCTCAATATGGCCAACGTGCTCGTTCAGAATCGAGTGTCCCAAGCTCAAGCCGGGTTGCCGGATGCGGTCAAGCGACTTGGAGTTACAGTCAAAAAATCACTCTCTTTTCCACTTGTGCTGGTAACCCTGCGTTCGCCAAACGGAACCTACGACAGTACCTTTCTCAACAACTACGCCACTATCAACGTTGTCGATTCACTCGCTCGTATCAGCGGTGTCGGTCAGGTCAACCAATTCGGCGGAAGCGAGTATTCGATGCGGGTATGGGTGAAGCCTGACCAGATCGCCAAGCTCGGTGTAAGTGCAACGGAGATCTCCCAGGCTATTCAGCAGCAAAATGTAATCGCGCCGGCCGGTCAAATCGGAGGTCCTCCCGCGCCTCCGGGCACGGAGTTCACCTACGTGGTTCGAACTCAGGATCGACTGGAGACGGCAGATCAGTTCAGGGAGATCGTAGTTAAGTCTGATCCGTCGACGGGCTCCCTCATCAGACTCAAGGACGTCGCTCGAGTGGAGCTCGGGACTCAATACTACAACTCATCCGGGCGCTACAACGGCGATGCGGCGGCGGTCCTCTCAGTGTATCAAGTGCCGGGATCCAATGCGCTCGACGTCGCAGCAAAGGTGAGATCTACGATGGATGAGCTCAAGGGGCGCTTTCCTGACGACATCGAGTATCTCGTTTCGCTCGATACCACCAAAGCCGTGACTGCAGGAATAGACGAGATCCTTCACACGTTGCGGGACGCCGTGATTCTCGTCGTGCTCGTGGTGTTCTTATTTCTGCAGAGCTGGCGAGCGACCTTGATTCCAATATTGGTGGTGCCGGTTGCGCTCATCGCTACCTTCTCGGTTTTTCCTCTGCTCGGGTTCTCCATCAATGTGCTCTCTCTGCTCGGGCTCGTCTTGGCGATCGGAATCGTGGTTGATGATGCGATCGTCGTGGTAGAGGCCGTGATGCACCACCTCGAGCACGGACTCTCGCCGCGCGATGCAACCAACAAGGCGATGGGAGAGGTGGGTGGTCCGGTTATCGCTATCGCTCTGATACTCTGTGCTGTTTTCGTGCCTGTGGTTTTCATGGGGGGTATTTCAGGGCTTTTCTACCAACAGTTTGCGGTAACGATTGCGGTGTCTGTGCTTTTCTCGGCGCTGGGCGCCATGACGCTCACTCCCGCCTTGTGCGCTCTCATGCTCAAGAAAGCGGAACCAACCAAGGGGCTCTTGGGTGGGTTCTTCAGGGGTTTCAATAGTGTTTTTGACCGAGCAACCGGTGTGTATGTCGGCATAGCAGGGCATCTCGCCCGTAAGCTCGGACGCGGTCTGGTGATCTTCGCGCTTCTCGTAGGTGGAGCCATCCTCCTCGGACGATCTCTCCCGACAGCTTTCATCCCGGAGGAGGACCAGGGGTATATCTTAGCGAATATTCAGCTTCCGGAGGCTTCGTCGCTCGAGCGTACGAGCCTCGCGAGCGAGCAGATCGAAAAGATCATTATGGAGACTGCCGGGGTCGATAGCGTTACGACCGTCAACGGCTTCAGCCTTCTCACGCAGTCATACGCAACCAACACCTCGTTCTTCTTCATCTGGCTCAAGCCTTGGGAGCAGAGACCGGGACGAGCCTTGTCTTCATTCGGTATCATCCGTCAGATTAACGCGAGGATCGCACGCGAGTTTCCCGATGGCGTAGGGATGGCTTTCGGGCCTCCGGCGATACCGGGGCTCGGTAACGGCGGTGGATTCAGCATGATGCTCCAAGATCGAGGTGGTAATCGCCCAGAGTATCTGGAGCAACAGGCTCAGCTCTTCGTCGAGGCCGCCAACAAACGCCCGGAGATAGCCAACGCCATGACCTTGTACCGCGCGTCCGTGCCTCAAATCTTGGCTAAGGTCGACGAGGAGAAGGCGCTTGCAGCTGGAGTTTCGTTGAGCGATCTCAATACGACACTTGGCACGCTACTCGGTGGTGGCTACGTGAACGACTTCAATCGCTTCGGTCGTCTCTACAAGGTGTATGTGCAGGCAGAAGCCGAGTATCGCGATCAGCCTGAGGATATTCGTCAGTACTATGTACGCAACAAGGACGGCGACATGGTGTCGCTCGGAACTCTTGTGACACTTACGCCGACGACGGGTCCTGAGTTTACGAATCGATTCAATCTTTTCCGCTCTGCCGAGATAGTTGGCGGCTCGAAGCCCGGATACAGCTCCTCTCAGACCCTTGCGGCCTTAAAAGAGGTGGCGGGTCAGGTTCTACCTGATGACATGAGCTATGACTGGAACGCCATGTCGTATCAAGAAGAGAAGGCAGCAGGAGGCGGGACGCTCGTATTCGTCTTGGGCATGCTCTTCGTCTTTCTGATCCTTGCGGCGCAGTACGAGAGTTGGGCGTTGCCTTTTAGTGTGCTTCTCGGGACGCCTTTCGCTGTCTTTGGTGCTCTGCTTGGAATCTGGCTGTCACGATTTTTCAGCCCATCCTATCTGAACAACATCTTCGCGCAGATAGGTATCCTGACGCTGGTCGGATTAGCGGCGAAGAACGCGATCCTGATAGTTGAGTTCGCGCGCGCAAAGGTAGAGCAGGGAGAGCCTCTGGTGGAGGCTACAATCGAGGCTGCGAAGCTCCGGTTTAGACCGATTCTAATGACTGCTTTTGCGTTCATTCTTGGCGTGGTGCCGCTCGTGATCGCCTCGGGTGCCGGAGCGGAGGGTCGTAAGGTGATGGGAATGTCGGTGTTCAGTGGAATGCTCGTTGCTACGATAGTCGGCGTGTGTCTCGTACCGATGTTGTTCGTTTTAATTGAGCGGCTGAAGGGTAATCGCACGGCTCGTACAGAGATAGAGGCTTCGGAAGTGCAGCAAACGGTGACCCATGGCTAAGAGTAGAGTTGTCAGAGCGTTGGTTCGGTGCACCGTGAGTCTGTTGCCCCTCGTGAGTTCTGGGTGTCTCTTTCTGCCCAATTATGAGCGTCCGGTCGTACTCGAGGAGCACTCTTTTCGTGATATGCCAGCAGCGCAGGCCACTATCGCTGATATGAAGTGGTGGGAGGTTTTCGAAGATCCGTATCTTCATGCACTCGTCACGAGTGCGCTCGAAAATAATCGAGATCTCCAGGTGGCGATGGCCCGAATCAACGAGGCCCGCGGGATATTGGGTGTAACGAGGCCGGATCAATTCCCTAGGCTGGATATCTCCGGAAGAGCGCTCAGGACCGATGCCAGTGACCTCTCTGCTTTTCCGACGGGGCTGAACAACGATTTCGATGTCCTGGGAAGGCTCAACTTCGAGATAGATATCTGGGGTCGGTACGCTAGTGCCACGGAGGCAGCACGGTCACAGCTTCTGTCGACCGAGTATGCCTTCCGAGCGGTCACCTTGTCCCTCGTTGCGCAGGTTGCACAAACATACCTGCGCTTACTCGATGTCGATCGAGAGGTCGTCATCGCGCAGCGAACGGTAGAGAATAGACATGCGGCAACCGTAATCATCGACGAGCGATTCAAGGGTGGTTATACGGCCAAGCTTGATCTCAATCAGGCGCAGATTCAGGAACACGATGCCGCCGCAGCGCTGATCGCTCTGCAGCGCGAACAGCGACTTCTGGAGAACTCTCTCAGTGTGCTTTTGGGAGACGTGCCCCACACGATCGAGCGAGCCGCGTCAAACACGAATCCGCTGACACTCTCGCTCGACCGGATACCTGCCGGAGTGCCTGCTATGTTGCTCGAACGACGGCCGGATGTGCGCGCCGCAGAAGAGAATGCTCGGTCTGCAATCATGCGGGTTGGTGTGGCGCGCGCGCAGCAATACCCTGCGCTGACGCTGACGGGGTTTCTCGGGCTCAACTCGGCCGATAGTAGTGACCTCTTCAAAGGTGACGCTCGAACGTGGAGTATCGGAGGAGCGGCACTTGGACCGCTCTTTGATTTCTTCAAGAGCTGGTCGCGTGTCGATGCAGCCGAGGCTCAGGCGGATCAAGCCGTGAAAGCATACGAGCAGAGTGTGCTTCTCGCCGTGAAGGATGTGGAGGATGCGATGGTGGCTATTCGCACATACCACGAAGAGCAATTGGTACGACGCGCTCAGGTAGAGGCAGCCCGTAGCGCCAACTTCCTGTCGCGTCAGCGGTACGATAACGGTATCGCATCGTTTCTGGAGGTGCTCAATACTGAGACCTCACTCTTTTCGGCGGAGCTTCAGTACTCGTTTACTCAGCAGCGTTATCTCTCGGCTATCGTCCAGCTCTATAAGTCTTTGGGGGGAGGATGGGAGTTACCGGAAGACGTCGAAGGAAGGACGATGGTTGCGCAACCTGCGCAGCTACCGCTCCCCTGAGGGGATCAGCTCTAATCTGAGGTTCTCTTGGAGGCCCCCTCCCCACAAGCCAGGAGCTAAACGACAGAGACAACTGCTGCGAGTTAGAGCAATAAAGTCCA
Source organism: Bdellovibrionota bacterium (assembly GCA_044351795.1). GTDB lineage: Bacteria > Bdellovibrionota_C > UBA2361 > UBA2361 > OMII01 > OMII01. The sequence continues at coordinate 29,013 of JBILFA010000033.1, forward strand.
ACCGGAATCCGACGATCAGCATTGAGAGGGTAGTAAATATTCAGCTGCAACGGCGTCATACCGTGCAGCGAGTGACATTTGGGGAGTGGTAAGACTAAAAGACTGGCTTCAAGGCGAGTTTTACCCCTGCTAAACCGGTGAGGCTCAGGAATTTGAGCAAGAGAAGAGAGGTAACGGCAGTCATGCTGCAGCGGCGCACGCGGCGTAAGAAGTCAGTGGTCCCGCCCTGACGACTGGCATGGGAATTCGTGGCGCAAACATCTTAGGCGGAAACGGTACCGAGAAGTCACCCTTCTTCCACCGTTCATAGACAGCGCGCGCCTTAGCACGTAACCCTTTTATTTCGGCGATGAAGTCCTTGCGAAGCTGGAGATCACAGCAGATACACCACATGCGGCGGGAGAACTTCTTAGGGGTAAAGGGTGCATTCATCTCCTGAGACCTAAGGAGCCGAGCACCGATAACACCGTGCGCTCGCTTGGCAGAGAGCTCCTGCTCCCTCTGACGCACGGCTTCAATCACCTTGAGCCGGTACTTCTCACTCTCCTCTGAAGGTATCTTAAAGCATTCGATCCAGTCATTGGGGTAAAGCACAAAGGTATTCTGTTCCTTGGCAGCTGCTCGTAGCTGGTCACAGTAGTGAGCGTCTTGCTTCTCCGTCATCCGTCGGTAGGTGAGGGTCTCTATCATGGGTCGCTGGATCCAGGGCACGGTGAAGGAGTGCTCTTGAGAGATAAACTGCTCCCAGCTCGAAAGACCGGGATACTTGTCGATTGAGGTTTCAAGGTTAGCAGCGGCTGGGTTTGTATAGAGGTAGGTGAACTTCTCTATGGCGTCCTCGAGGGTAAGGATCGGGGGACTATCGTAATCACTACACCAGACAGTATTCCTTCTTCGTCCGAGGAGTCTGTTAATGGCGTGAGCGGACTCGGTTTTTATGCGGTCGATGAAGTCCACAACCGTTTGTGGGCAGTCGACGATGAGGAGCATGTGGAGGTGGTTTCCCATGAAGACAAACGCACATACCCGAACCGGGTAGAGCTTTTGAGCTCGTGCGAGGATGCTCTGCAGGATGAGCTTCATGTACAGGGTACAGACGAGGGGTAGACCTTGCTCGACCCTGGAAGAGATCAGGTGAAGCTTCCCTTTACTCAAGATTCTTGGTGGTGATGGCATAGTGGAGAAGAGATCGGATTTTGAGGGGAAAAGTTGCTTGCGGCGAGTAGGGGGCCTCCAGGCGAAATGAGGA
>JBILFA010000211.1:0-2935 GCA_044351795.1 Bdellovibrionota bacterium
GGTCTTGAATCTGAGAATGCCAATCAGCCACCGGTAGCTGAGAGATCATCAGACAGGACGCTTTACGATATCGGTCATCAAAGAGGTCCAGGAACTCCCGAGCGTGGGATGGCGCAAGCGGCTCTCGAAGCCATTCGTCGATAACGAGTAGGTGTAGCTTAGCGAGCTGGATTTTAAGTTTGTGATAAGTTCCCTGTGAGCGTGCCATCAGGATATCCGCCAGCAGGTCATGTGCCCGGATGTACTTGACCGACATACTCTTCCTGCAGACGTTGGTTGCCACTGCAGATGCTATGAATGTCTTACCGCTACCAGTTGGTCCAGTGAGTATGAGGTGATGTACTCGTTTGAGCCAGTCGCCGGCAGCAAGCTCAAGGAACTTAGTGCGTGACAACCCACGGGTAATAGAGAAATCAACTTGGTCGATAGTGGCTTGGGTCAAAAGCTCTGCCGCTTTGAGCTTTCTCCCAATCCGGTCTGAAGTTCGTCGAGTAAACTCAGCCTCAATGAGTAAGGAAAGTCGCTCCTCAAACGAGAGGTCTCAGTATGCCTGACTTTCCCGCTGCTCGATGAGGGCTGCGATGAACCCTGGAACGTGGAAAGAGCGAAGTTTAGTAAGTGTATCTGCATTTATCATTTTGTTCTCCTTATAGGTTTAATGAAAATAGTTGCGGCCGCGGAGGTTCGAGTGCTCCAGAGGTTGCTGCTCATCTGGTTGTAGAACTGCTGCAACAGCAAGAATTCGTGCGATATGCGCCTCAGCTCGCCTCAGGTAGTCTTGTACCGCAGCTCTTGAGGCTCCGCTCGCCGCTGCTATCTCGCTCTGGTTATGCCCCTCCGCTACTAACCTTAAGTTCTCCCTTACTCTCTGCATATTCAGCACCCCCTCTCTCTTTCGTTTCTTCATGCCTAGTCCCTCCATTCTGGGACGGCATTTTAGAGGTGCCGAACTTTCTGCCAATCAACTGCCGAACATTTTGATTTTACCCTGCCGAACTTTCTGATTTTAGGTGCCGATCATTTTGCGCGCATGCAACTGATTTCCGGCGCTTCTTGATCAGCTGCGGTTCAAAGGTGCCGTCCCGGTCTCGCGGCGTCTCAATCTCGAGCTCTCCAAAATCCCCCCGAAGCTTCTTAGTGCCCCTGCCATTGCGGCTGTTGGATTCCTTCTTGGCTTCTCTGTCGTTGGTGCTGTACCCAAGGTGCTCTTCCATCTCCGTATCCAGCATCGCCTGGAACGTCGCTGTTGTGAGCTGCTTGATGATGTCGTTCTGCTTGTAGAATGCTGCCGTGCCACCAGCCGCTTTTATCTGCGCTTTCAGCTGCTCAGTAAACGCCTTCATAGCCAATAATGTCGGGTTAGATTCCGCTGAACCTGTCTCTTTCGCTTCCATCTTGTCGTCCTTTTTCCGTTTCATTCTTAAAACGTACTACAGAACGCTCTCTTCGTAGCCTGCGAGATTGAAGGAGCAAAAAATCAATCGCCCCTACCACTACACGACTTATCCACAGGGGGCGCTGCGCTGAGCTCTACCCTTCGGGCTCCGCTCCGCGCACCCTATGGATAAGTCTCCTCCCTCGGCTACTCATACACAGTTGGCGTTACAGATCCAAGCACACTAGACTACCTTTTTTGTGCGCATCATTCGTGTTGCTTGCAAGTCTCGAGGTCGGATATAGTTTCCATCAGCAACATTAATAGTAGTAGCCAGAATTCTAATAATTCCTACCGATGAATAGTAAGCAATCTCATTTGCGGCAATTAGCACGGCGACTACTCGAATCGACTCAAAATGAGACAGGACATCTCCGAATTGTCTACCATGGGGGTTGCATGTCTCCATCGTTAGTCGTTGACGATCTCCTGTTTGTTCGAAGCTTGGAGAGATCTAGACTTAGGATTGGCGATATTGTTGTTTATAGGGAAAACGGCAATAATATAGTCCACCGATTCCTGTTCACCCATAGAACGACAAGAGAAATTGTGACTAAGGCTGACAGATCATGGTACGCATCTAAACCATTTAACGAAGATAATTTAATCGGTGTCGTAGAATATATTCGGCGCGAGAAGGAAGATATCCACTTTAGCTTTTTTGCTACAAGAGTAAGGGGGCTATTTGCCCTAGCGCAATATGCCCTAAGTCTTGTTAGAAAGCGCTATCTGGCAAAGCTCAATTGAATGAGAGATTTTTAGGGAAGCTCTGAATAAGGCCCTAAAGCTAGCTTTCTTGGGAAACTAGTGGCCGACAAAGTGATTGATATTGATGCGCTAAAGTCGCTCCTCGAAAAATACTGGGATGCCCGATGAGCAGTTTAGTTTCTTCGATAAGAGAAGAAACTCTCTGAACGTCGAGCGGTTGCATTGATGGAAGCTTCCAGAACGCTGATCCGATGTCGGCAGCGACGCGACCGGAACGTGAGGCTTAGAAGAGCGATAGAGGCTTAGGCGCATCTTCACCGACGAGCTGGCTATCGAATGATTTACCGTCGGCTGCGTGTCAAGGTTCCCTTTCTTTGAACACTAATTCCTAAATCAGTAGTAGCGGCTGTTCCTCCGTCCCGCAGGGGCGGGAGGGAGTAGATCGAAGGGGGAGACTCATAACCTGTGGATAATGTGTGAGTCTTGTTCGATGTGCTTCTCGCGCCGCCGCAGGAGGGATTCGATGCGCTGTATGGATCCGGTCAGTGTTGTAGTAGCTGATGTAAGCATAGATTGCCTCCATTAACTCAGGCAGTGTGGAAAACCGTTCAGGGTCTCCGAACTCAACTTTGAATCGTCCAAAGAAAGACTCTTGAGAGCCGTTACGCCAAGGAGAAGACTTTGGTGTTCAGTCCCGCATAATTGAGACAGAAAGCCGCCAGTAGATCCCACCAAAAAGATCCGACCCTTGAGGGTCTGATCCCACGTAAATGATCCGGTTTTCCGGGGTGC
>JBILFA010000005.1:0-64788 GCA_044351795.1 Bdellovibrionota bacterium
GGCTGGATACAGCCAGAGCCGTATTTGTAGAGAATTGGGAGCGAGCCGGCGATGCGTCATGGAGACGCGGGCCCGAGCGCTTGAAGCTGGCTACTTGGACGGTACACCGTTGCCTGCGTTTCCCGAGGCGTTGTTTCCCGAGAGTGCCGATAGACGTCAGGAGCGCGGGTCTGAGAATTGGTCCGCACTCACTGTGCACCTGCCCTGGATTCAAGAGAAGCTAGAGTGCGGTTGGCATGCCGTGACCGTATTCGAAGAGCTGCCGGTAAAGGTCACGCGCTCGAGCTTCTACCGGTTTCTTGCGCACCACGAACTCTTGGACGCCAGCCATTCGCACAAGCGAGTTGTGCCCGAAATCGTACATGCCCCCGGAGAAGCGCTCCTCATCGATTGGGGACACCTGTGGAATGTTGCCACGACCAGCAGCGGACGAATTCAGAAGGTATGGGTATTCGTAGGCGTACTCGGGTACTCACGCTACATGGTGGCGAGAGTCATGACGTCGTGCGACTCGAGCACAACGCTTTCAAGCCTCTCCGACATGTATCAGGAGCTCGGTGGAGTCCCCCGCCGCACCACGTCGGATAACCCAAAGGTCTTTGCGCTGCGAGCCGACCGCTATGAAGCAGTGCTGAATCCAGTCTACGAGCGCTTTGCAGGTCACTACCAGACGATAGTCGAGTGCTTGCCGCCTCGTTCGCCTGAGAAGAAGGGAAAAGTCGAACGTCCGATGCCGTACATCAGACGACTACTCGAAGCCTACGACGGCGACCGTTCGGATATCGAGGCGATTCAACGCTACCTTACCCGAAAGCTCGAGATCGCAAATCGGAGAGTTCACGGCACCACCAGAGAGCGTCCTTGCGACCGCTTTGAGCGCGAAGAAAAGCCGTGCCTCGGGTCTCTCCCGACACTCCGCTACGAACCCGAAAGCTATCATGAGGGTACGGTGCGAGTTGACGGGCACGTTCGATTCCTCGGCAAGTACTATTCAGTTGCCGAGTGTTACGTACGAGAGCCGGTCACCGTCATCGGAAACTCGACGAAAGTAGCCATTTATCACAAAGGCAAGCTCATCGAAGTACACGACCGGCTCCATGATCGAACCCGCTCAAAATCAACCAAACGACATCACTTAAAACCCTGGGAACAGGCGTGTGATAATCCGGACGGCTTACGAGGCATAGCGGAAAAGATCGGGCCCGCTGTCGAAGCTGTTGTTTTGAGGATCTTGAAACGAGGTAACGGATTCATCGACTTCCGGCGGATATGGGGAATCCTGTCGCTCGAGAAGAAATACTCGCCGCACGAGATCGATGCTGCATGTTTGCGTGCAATTGCTTCCGACGATGTAAGTCTCCGTTTCATCGAACGCTCAATTCTCGACGCGCGCGCAGAATCAGAAACGATTGAGTCAACGCCTGAACCCCCCAAACGCGCAAAGTTCGAGCGCTCGCTGTCCGAGTACTCGCAGCTCTTACTTAATTTAACACAAGGAGGAAAAACCTATGAACATTGAAACCGTAAAACAGCAGCTTCGGGAGCTCAAACTCAAGGTTGCCGCAGCCGAGCTCGATGAAACGTTGCAGGCGCACAAGAAAAATGTGTCTCTGGATTGGCTCTCATCGCTTCTCTCGGCTGAGATCGATGCCAGGAGAGCTTCTGCGGTCGAGTCCCGTATCAGGCGCGCCGAGTTCCCTGAGATTACGACACTCGAAGCCTTTAATTGGGAGTTCAATCCGGATATCAACCGTACGCTCATCGAAGAGCTTGCAACACTCGAGTTCGTTCACAAGCGAGAGGTCGCGCTCTTTCTCGGAAAGCCAGGAACTGGCAAAACGCACCTCGCGCTCGCTCTCGGCATTCGTGCCGTTCATAGTGGCGTTCGCGTATACTGTTCGAGTATGAAGCGCCTCGCTGCTCATATTGCCTCTGCCAAGTCCAGGAACGCTCTCGACGGACTCTTCAAACGTATCCTCGGGGCTCGTCTCTGGATCATCGATGATTGGGGCGTCGTCTCTATGCGCCAAGACATCGCAGAAGAGGTCTTCGACCTCCTCGATAGGCGTCGCCATTGCTCGGCTCTCATCCTTACCTCAAACAGGGATGTTGATGAGTGGGGCACTGTGTTTCCAGATCCCGTCCTCGCTAGCGCTGCTATCGACCGCCTCTTCCACAACGCTCACATCGCTACTTTCACAGGCAACAGCTATCGACTCGCGAGCAGAATCGCGCTCCCATCCATACACGCTTCCAAAAAAACCCAAGGAGGTGACTAAGAAAACTCAAACTGATATCTATACTGCGGATCATGTTCGTGGGATCGAGGCGGATCTTTTTAGCGGGACGCGACAGAGTACAAAGAGCGCTCCAAACGATACCGCTCAGGGGAAGCTGACGTTGAATTTCCCGAAGGCACCTACAAACCACCCCTCTTCACCGTCGCGTTTTGCGGTGGGATTTCATAACCCCACAGGACAGGTGTATCTAACGTAGCGCGGCAGTCAGTATTACAATGCCCCCCTCCTGCGAGGCACCTCTTTATTATTGCCGTGGACAGACCCGATCAAGGGCCTCTTTGAACTTAGCCACATCCAGGGGCTTTACGAGGTACTCGTCACACGACATCGAATGGGCTCCGTAAATGAATCGCCCCGCCGTACTCTCGGTCACTATCAGAACTCGGGTGGTAACGCCTCCGGCTAACTTACGGGGCTCCTCAAGCGAGCGCAAAAGCGACAGAACCTCGAGCCCAGGCATACCGGGCATCTGCAGGTCCAAAATCAAAACATCGTACGGAATGCCCCGCTCACTCGCATCGGTAACGAGCAAGGCTGCGGCATCTCCGTCGTTAGCCTCGAAAATTATGTGCTCCGGCGTGATAGCGGAACGGAGGAGGTCTATGGTTTCTGAGTCTTGCTGAGCTATTAGGATACGCATCTTTATCTCCCCTTATCGTATCGGTCCTTGCCTGAACTGCCTTAACGGTATCGTTGAGCTGTGGCCGGACGCAGATCATATGAGACGAAGGACCCAAAAACAAAATGCTGCTCTCGTTCGAACAGGTAATCACCGGAACACCCAGATTGAGCATCTTTCCCTGTAACAGGTCACCATTTCTTACAATCAAGCTTGGTCGTCGGTTTTCTAACTCCGTAGCCCAGCTCCTGAGGGAATGTTAAAGTCTCGGCTCTTGGCCTGAACGAGTTTACTAACTAGAAGTGCACATTACATTATGAGTCACAGTGACCCCGTGTACGCATTGAGTAACAAAGCGGCCTCATCTTCCCCGGATGCATCACCAATTAACGAGATACTCGCCACGTATCGTGTAGGCGATTCACCAGCAGCCAAAGACCCTCGCGATAGTCAGCTCTTGGGTCTCCGTCATCGGCTCGTTGCGAGCATGGTGAATACGCCTTCTTCCTTGGATGATTTTAGTACCCGCCTCCAAGAGCTCGATGAGCTTGTTGCGCCCTCTATCTTTAAAGAAGAGCATCAGGAGGCGATTCGCGATTGTGTAGTAGCGCACTGGAAGAGGTCTCTGGTCCCTGGCTTGACCGAAGTCTGTATCAGCTCAATTAAGCAGAAGCTGGGCGGATTGCTTTCAGTCGCGGCACTCATCGATGTTGGGTTCGCATTCCGACACGGCATCGATCGGCAGGTCGCATGGCTGGACCTTATGATGGATACTATTGGACCGGCGGTGGCGCGGTGCTGCGCAACTAAAGAGCAGACTACGGCAGTTCTTAGGCTCATCCAATCCGAGTACGACAGGGTGTTTGACGTGGCCACATTCTAGCAGACACCTTCTGCCGATATGTAAGGCCGCTTTAGGGATTGAAGCCCAACTTAGTCGCGAGACAAGACCGGAAAGGTAACCGGAAAAGGTATTCCCTGTAAGGTGCGTCGTAGGCAGTCTAATGCCACAAACGCTGCATACGTGCGCACATTCCCTCGCTCACTCGGATAGAGACACCGAAGGCTCGAGACCCCCTGCGGCGAGGCGAATCCCACGAAGAAGGTACCAACCGGTTTGTCGTCGCTTCCGCCAGCGGGACCCGCGACTCCACTGACAGACACCCCAAACGTAGCACCGTAGAGAGTGCGCGCCGAGGTCGCCATCGCCTCCACGGTTTGAGCGCTGACAGCGCCGTGAGTATCGAGAATCTCTCGCGGCACATTCAACATCTGTTCCTTGATGTCGTTGTGGTACGCCACCACTCCACCGCGATAGACACTTGATGAGCCGGCAGTCCTCGTCAACAACTCGCCAAGCATGCCTCCCGTGCACGACTCTGCGGTAGCGACAGTTGCCCCGTGCTCGATCAGAAGATTCTGCACACGTTCGACACAGGACTGAGTGGGTTCTTCTGAGAATATGAAGCTCGGCTCGATAATCGATCGCACTTTCTCCGCGTACTCCCTAAGCGCAGGAAAGCTCTCAGAGGCTTTCAGTACGACATGCACCTCTGGAAAAGCAGCCCGGTATGAAACTACTATCTCCGGCGGCAGCTTCAATCCGGATACGAGTTTTCCAACAAAAGACTCCGGAAATCCAAAGGTCTTGAAGGTTATCCGCGTGAGCTTAGGCAGTCCTGCGCTGCGCTCTCGTATCAGGGGAGCAACAGAAGCAGCGTACATGCTCTTGAACTCGCGCGGCACCCCGGAGAGCGAGCACACCGTCACCCCCTCTTTGGTACTCATCATGAATCCAGGAGCCGTACCGAATTCGTTCGGAATCATCTGCGAGCCAAGCGGCAGGAGCGCTTGTTTGAGATTGGTAGCATCGAGCGTTCGGCCACGTTTGCGGTAAAAGTCCTCGAGGTGCTTGCGAGCGTCTGGATACTCTGCCAGCCCCACCTGAAAGAACTGTGCAAGCAGATCACGGGTCAGATCGTCGTCTGTAGGCCCGAGGCCCCCGGATGTGATCACGATGTCGCTCACTGCACTCAGCTCGCGCAAGCCGCTCACGAGCTCTCCCATATCGTCATCGACGAGCAGCACTCGCTTTAACTTGAGCCCCAGATCCGAGAGCTCTCGAGCGACGAAATTGGAATTGGTGTCGACTACACGACCATCGAGGAGCTCAGAACCGGTTGCGAGTATCGATACCGAAATGCTCATGCCCGAGGCTTACCAGATCCAACCGAAGCAACCGACATCGAGTCGTGAAGCTTCTTGAGGTCAGCAATCATTGCGAGCACCGCTTTGGGCGGCTTGATCGCATCGGGTGACTGCATAATCTTAGCTTTGAGGGGATCGATGTACTTGCCGTTATCGAAAAGCCCGAAATGGAGGTGCGGGCCGGTGGCCAAACCTGTCTTGCCAAGGGTTCCAATTACCGAACCGCGAGTCACTCGCGCACCCTTCTTAATGCTCGCTGCAATTTTATGAAGATGCATGTACTCAGTCGTGTAGCGCGAATCGTGCGCTATCTTGACCATGTTGCCCATCGACGATGAATACCCCGAAGCAACTACCACTCCATCGCCTACGGTGCGGATAGGAGTCCCGGTCGGAGCGGAGAAATCAACGCCGTTGTGTGGGCGTGAGATGTGAAGGATCGGATGGAAGCGGGAGGTCGAGAACACCGAACCGATACGGGTGTACTGAACGGGATAGCGTAGGAAGGCCTTAGTTGGCATCTGGCCATTCTCGTCGAAGTATCGAACCGTTCCGTCTGAGGCTACATCGCGCACGACAGCCATCAACTTATCACCAAGCTTGAGAGACGCGGCACGAATCGCGCCGGGCTGAAGTTGCTCACCATCTTCGGTAAATGATTCCTCGAACACGACCGAAAAGGTGTCTCCCGGCTGAAGATCGCGTCGGAATTCGACTCGGTTACTGAAGAGATCGACGAAGTCATCGACAACGGCATACGGAATGTCGGCTCCATTGGCCGAATCGACCAAGGAGGAGAATATGGTGCCGGTAACCTTCCGCTCTTTGCTGATAACCCGAGCCTGATCGATGCGTGGAACGTACCCTTGTGCGGGATCCCCTGTGAGGATTAGTGAGGCTCCGCCTGAAAGCTTACGACGAATCTGAACTATCTCGCCTGATTGACGCGTAAACTCGAGTGACTCTCCAACTTTGAGGTCGTGTGCAGATACGCGCGCATCTTTGAATGCGTCGACGAGGACCTGTGCCCCTTCGGGCGCACCGCCGATATCGAGCCAGACAGAGGAGAGGGTGTCACCCTTAGAGATCGTATGTTCGAAGACACCATCGGCGATTAGAGCGTCTCCGGCTCCGAAGGGGGTAATGGGTGTTCGGACTGAGATATCGGTTCTTGGCGGGGAAGACAGATCTCCCTCCTCCTCGAGCGACAGGGCCCCGAGACTTTTTAGTGGGCTCTGGTCGCTGTACAGGAGTTCGTTGGACAACAGTCGCAAGCCTGCGAAATCAGTTATCCGACTTCCTAGGTTTGTGCCTTGTATAAATAGCACGCTCCCGAACACCACAACCGCAGTTCGAGCAGCCAAAACGTACCTTTTCATGCAAGCCGGACTTTATCTGAACTGTTCAGGGTGTCACAACCCCTTAAGCCGCTTTTATGCCTCAAGCAAGGCACCCCAACCGCCCCCTGTGACAGACCTTCAAAAACATCAGGTTTCCATCAATATTTCAACATGTTACAACACAGGCCTCAGTTATGACGATAATTGCCGTCGATGTTGGAACCGTTCGGGTAGGCTGCGCTGCTGCCGATGAATCCGTCCGTATCGCTTTTCCTGTGGCGGTCTGGCCCCGCGCTCAGGCGCATGCCGAAAGGGAACTCCTCAAAACTCTTGAGGAACGCCAGGTAAAGATACTCGTAGTAGGGCTCCCACTTGATGAGAGGGGGCATCGAACTCCTATCTGTGAAAATATCGAGGGCTTTATTCGTCGTATTGCTAAGAGAGCTGTAATCAAGATTGTATACGTCGACGAAGCATTCTCTTCGGTGGAAGCTACACAACGGGCCGCGCAGAGTTCCAGCTCGGTCAAAGAGGTTGATGCATTCGCCGCGTGTCTAATTCTGGAACGCTATTTCGAGAGCCTTACTAACGGCTCTCCTTACTCCTAGAGGGCTCTGTGGTTCGTAAGTTACTTCTCACCATTCTGTATATTACAACCCCGATCGTAGTCGGCCTGGGAGTGTACCAAGCACTCGAATCCTTCTTCTTCTCTGCGCTGAGCCCCGCGGATACCAGCGCTAAGATATTTGAGGTCGCCCCTCAATCAACCTTCAAAGGGATCGCCAAGGAGCTCGAACGTCAGGGGTTCATACGCAGCCACTGGTCAATCGTCGCCTTCGCAAAGATCCGCGGGCAGGACACTTCAATTAAGGCAGGAGAATACGAACTTTCCCCCTCGATGATGCCAAGCGATATCTTGGAAAAGATGGCGTCGGGCAAGATGTTCCTGCGCAAGATAACGCTCAAAGAGGGTGAATCGATGTGGGAGATCGGGCCTGACCTCGAACAGCAAAACATCCTCCCGCGCATCGAGTTCGAGAAACTGCTCTCTGACCCCAGCTTAGTGCACGAACTCGGGATCGAAGGACCCAGCTTGGAAGGATACCTCTTCCCTGAAACGTACCAATTTCCGCGGAATACACCCGCCAAAAAGATCGTCGCAGCCATGTACGAACAGCTCCAAAAGCGATGGTTACCTGAGTGGGACGAGCGCTTGAAAGAGCTCTCCATGACCAAGCACCAGGTACTGACCCTTGCTTCTATCGTTGAGAAGGAATCGGGCAGTGCAGACGAACAGCCGATAATCTCCTCGGTTTTTTACAACCGCCTCAAGAAGGGAATGAAGCTCCAGGCTGATCCGACCGTCATTTACGGAATCCAAAATTTCAACGGGAACATTACCAAAGAGGATCTGCAAACCCCTACGCCGTACAACACGTATGTGATTACAGGCCTCCCCCCCGGCCCCATCGCAAACCCCGGACTCTCCGCTATTAAAGCGACCCTCTATCCAGCCACGACGGATTACCTCTACTTCGTCGCAAACGGGCAAGGCGGTCACATATTTTCAGAAACACTCGACGCCCACAACGACTCAGTGAACACATATCAGAGGAACTCCGCCCCTTAACGTGAGAAACCATGTCCGATCCTATAGACGCTCTGTTACATACGATTCAGAACAAGGAGCGTAGAAATCGAACTCTATCTCTCTCCGTTCTTGCTACAGCATATTTAGCCGCCCTGATACTGCTCACTGTTCTCGGTTATTGGTACGACTGTTGGCTCGTGCTCGCCTCGTCACCGATCGTTGCTGCCGTTCTATGGTACATCTCTCGAAAAGGCATCCGCTCGCTCTCCGTCTCGCTCGCTGAGGCCTCTGCCATAATAGAGTCTGCGTTTTCAACCAAAGATAGGCTCGGCTCTTTCGTTGAACTACAAGAGTCCTCGCTGGAAGTCGATACCGCGCGTCGCGACTTCATCTCTCTACAACTACGCTCTCTCATTTCGGGCGCGCCGAATCTTGACGGGATCGGCACATACAAGCTCTCCACCTCTGATAGGAACGCCGCGCTTACTAGTCTTGTGTTTGCCTGCGCGGCTTTCGGACTCTTCTGGTTTCGACCGATACCTCCCATCGAGCAAGCAGCGCGAGCGATCCGCGAGATCGTCGAGCAGAGCCCGGATCTGCCGATTCCCCTTCAGGAGCAGGCTCTGGAGCTGGCTCTCACCACACAGGGGTCGCCGTCCGACGTCGCACGGATCTCTGAAGCGCTACAGCGCACACGGCAAGAGTTGAGCACAGCGCTGCGAGAGAACGATTCCTCCGGGCACGACCTTGCACCATCCGAATCTTTAGAGAGCTCCCAAGGCTCTGCTCCCGAAAAGCCGCAGCACTCCCAAAAGAACAAAGAAGAAGCCAAGTCTCCGATCAAAAAGGAGAGCCCGACTTCGCCTCAGCAAGAAAATCGAGCACGCGACGAGCGCGAAAAGCAAAACCAAGAGAAAGCTCAACAAGAGAAACAAAACTCAAACGAGCCGACGCAAAAGGGAGAGAAGGAGAAGCAAGAGAAACAACAGGGCTCTCAATCTGCTTCACAGGACCCTTCGAAGAGCTCCACGTCCGAGTCTCAAAAAGAGGGGAGCGATCAACAGCAGGGCTCGCAAGACAAGAACGCCCAACAGAAGCAAGGAGGCTCTAAATCCGAGCAGGGCAGCTCCGGTCAACAGCAGACATCAGAACAACAACAACAATCGCAGAAATCCGGGAGCGGCCAACAAGAAGAGTCACAGGATCAGCAGTCGGGAGGCCAACAAGGCGAGGGGCAAGGGCAGGGAGGCGGATCTGCTCAAGGTCAAAACGATTCGCAGCAGCAAGGTTCTAAAGGTGCCCCTTCATCTTCCGGCAAGGGGCAGGGAGAGGGTGAACAGAAGACGGGAGAGTCCGATGGTTCACAACAGCAAGGACAAGCCGGGTCCTCTCCCTCTCAATCAGGGGACAAAGGTTCAGACCAAGCCCTCAACCAACTAGACCAAGCGCTTCAGCAGATGGAGCAAGCCGTAGAGCAACTCCAACAACAAGAGCAAGGCTCTCAAGGTGACGGAGGCTCAGGCAACAAGGAATCCCCCGGTGACTCTAAGGAGCAGCAAGGGCAGAGCGGAGGCAAACCATCGCCCAACGAAAATCCAAACCAGAACAACAAGGATTCACAACAGGGATCCAAGGGCCAGGGGAGTGGAGAAGAGCCAAACGACCGTTCGCAGAAGGAGTCCTCTAAGCAGGGTGACGCCCCAAAAAACGAACCAAACGATCAATCGTCATCTCAGAACAAGGGCGGTAAAAAAGGCGACGACAAGGGGGACAAGGGCTCACAAGGTGGCGAGGACTCACGTAGTAAAGATAAGCCTCAGGAACAGAAAGAGCAGGGACCTCAAGGCACAGAGGATGGTAGTGGCGAGAGATCTTCTCAGCCGGATCGCAATGCCAGAACGAAAGATATCGGAGAGATGGGAGAAGGCTCCGGCGGTGAAGGCCTCGGCCCTAACACTGCGTTCAAAGAATCGGAGATAACGTCACAGGACGAGAAGTTCGACACACGCTACACCGGCAACGAATCCTCGCTCGAAAAGAACAAGGCTCCGGCCGAACCGAAAACCTCGATAGAAGACGTAACTCTCGCGAAACCTAAAGGCTCAAAGGAAAAGGACGAACAGCCGATACCGCTCGAGTATAGGGATATCCTCCAGTAGTAGGCTATGCTTCCAAAGCCTACAATCGACCCCGTCATCGATGCTTTCTGTTAGAACCTTTTCGCGCCTTACGGTATACTTACTTGAGTGAACATTTTTTCTCGGCTTCTCTATACTCCTCTGTTCATAGCGCTCTGTACCGCCATGTGGGCAGAATGTTCTGCTCAAGAGATCTCTCCGTATTTCTTTGACATAGGTACTCCAGCCTTAACCGAACTGTTCGTTGATCCGGAAAGAGGATCAGATACTGACGATGGGCGCACTCGGACAACCGCGCTTCGAACCGTTAGCGAGGCCTGGCGTCGTATTCCATCGTCTCAAACCCTCAGCAACGGATACCGAATCAACTTGTTACCGGGCACCTACGGGGACGATCCCGGTGAGACCCCCTCGTACTGGGAACTCAAGCGTGGGACTTACTCAGCACCGATTATCCTCTACGGCGTTGATGGCCAAGGATCTGTGACGTTCACCTCCGACATTAATATGGCGAGGGTCTCGTATTTTTACGTTATCAACATAAACATTACGCGTGGAGGCGATACCTTTCACTGCGAAGAATGCGATCATATCCTGCTTCGCGGAAACTCATTCATAGGAGCTCCTCAAGGTCGCCTGTCCGGAGAGGTCGCCCATGAGACTATAAAATTCAATCAATCCCGCCATATCTATATCGAAAACAATCTCATCAAAGGTGCTGATGACAACGCTATCGATTGGGTAGCTGTACAGTACGGGCACATCGTGGCCAACACTATTTCAGACTCTCAAAGTTGGTGCACATACGTGAAGGGAGGTTCCGCGTATATCCGTATCGAGGGTAATGAGTTTTCGGATTGTTTCGAGGGAGGCGTGACCGCAGGACAGGGCACCGGTCTCGAGTACATGACCTCTCCTTGGTTTCGTTACGAGGCCTACGATGTGAAGATCATCAATAATATACTGCACGACATCTCGGGCGCGGCCCTCGGGGTCAACGGCGGATACAATATTCTTTTGGCGCACAACACCGCATATCGAATCGGCTCTAGGAGCCATCTTGTGGAGGTTGTCTTTGGCCTACGCTCGTGTGACGAGAACTCTTCGGCTTGCCTCAGTCGTGTCACATCCGGAGCATGGGGACCTCCGGCGGTAGGGGAGAACACGGAACAGCCGATCGGAAACAAAAATGTGAAGATTCTTAACAACATCTTCTATAATCCCCCGGGCTTTTCCGTAGGAGACCAACACTTCGCGATTTATGGGCCTCGGGAGCCCACCGCTTCCGGCATTCCAAGCCCTCAACAGACCGATCTCTCTCTGGAAATTAAGGGGAATTTAATCTGGAACGGCAGTGCCGCGCACCCGCTCGGTATCGAAAACCCGAATGAAGCATGTCGACCCTCGAATCCTACGTGCAATGAAACTCAGCTACGCGCAGACAATTTCATCAATGTTACAGTGCCCGATATGCTCGCCCCCGAAAACGGCGACTTCAGGCCAAGGAGCGAGGGAGATATCCTTGCTCTTACTCCCGCTCTCCTCACTGATTTCACACCGAGAGGCGAGAGCGAAGCGACCCCCGAGGGAGTTCTCACAAATTCATTTCTCCGCGATCGCTCCGGTTCGGAAGCATTTACTCTGCGTGTCGGTGCCTACGCGAGCTCCACAGCGAGTATAGCGCCTCCGGTTAACTCCGAAAGTTCTACACCATCAGATCCAAGACCGCCGATACTATCGCTCCTGTCTGCACGATCCTCGAGGATTGGAAGAAGCTACCGCATCTCGATCTCATGTGCGGTTGTTGTCACCGGTTCTGTGTCATCCATATCGGCGCGCCTCAGTAGCGGCAAGCTGATTCCCTTGCAAAAAAGGCGATCGAAATACATCGGCGCAGTCACCGTCCGCTCCAAGAGGCGCCTTTCTGTAACTGTCATACTCACTGACACTAACGGGCTTACCGCCACGAAAACCACGCGAGTCAGATGATCGTTCGGAGAGAGTTCATAGGCATCGCCCCTCGCCAAACTACGCGCGTGCGTCGTTTTGTCTTGCTTCTAACTACCACGCCAACTTTCCAGTAAACGAAACCTCCGTTTTTCCAGCCTTAATGAGACCGATAGGGTAGGTGTGGTGTCCATACTTCTCGAGGATCGCTATCGTTTTTTGTACGTCATCAGCTCGCACCACCGCAGTGAGTCCGACACCACAATTGAGCGAGCGTAGCATCTCCTCGTCGCTGATCGAACCGATATCACGGATCACTTTGAACACCGGGAGCACCTCGATCTTCGAAGCATCAATCTCCGCGTGGGCGCCCTCTTGCAGCACCCTCACCAGATTTCCGGCGACTCCACCCCCTGTAATGTGCGCTAGACCCGTCACCCGCACCTGCGCGAAGAGCTCCTGGAGCGCTTTGCTGTAGCATGTGTGGGGCTCGAGAACTGCGTCCAAAAAGGTTTGCCCCCCAGAGACCTGCGATGATGCCAGATCCGGATGTGCATCGAGTAAGCTTCGCACGAGTGTGTATCCGTTGGTGTGCAGACCGTTGGAGGCCACTGCGAGCACGACGTCGCCCTCTCGTATGGCTGAGCCATCTACGATCTTCTCCTTGTCTACGACACCGAGAGCTGCTGCGCTCAGTATGTATGACCCTGCAGGGAGCACTCGCGGCTGCTCAGAGGTCTCACCGCCCACGAGGTCACAATCCTGCGCTCGGCATGCATCGGCGACCGCCGCAACGAGTTCAACGACGACCTCTTTTTCGAGCGCTCCGCACACAATAGTATCGAGAACTGCAATAGGCCGCGCGCCCATGACTACGACGTCGTTGATGAGGTGATTGACGAGATCGTATCCGACACCGGCCAGCCGCTTGTGCTGCGCCGCGAGGAGCTGCTTAGACCCCGGTTCCTCCATCTTGAGGACGAGTACCGGGTGTTTACAGTCGCTGAAAACGCCGTCTACCAGTGAACCGAACGCCCCGAATTTATTGAGCACACGAGGATTGCCGGTCTCGAGCGACTTGGACATTAGCCTTTTTGCGTCATCAGCATTACTGATGCTTACACCCGCTTTCTCGTAGGTCATTCCCTCTTTCTTTCCGTCTGCTCCGCTCATATCCACCTCTATTCGGCTCTTGGGGGCCCTGGGGCTAGAAAGTTAGCACGGGTAGACTCAATGATACAGAACCACCCTGCCCAGATGCACCCCGACAAAAAACACCTTCTTGAAACCCCGAGGCTCCACTATAACTTTACCAACACTCAATCGCTGGATTACCCTTTGCCCCGTCTACAAAAAGCGTTGATTCACATGAACGACTCGAACCTTGCAAGCGTTGAACCGACCCTATCTTCCTCCACCGCCGTCAGTCCACAGACGGTCGATTCATTGGTGGAACAGTTGAAAAGCCTCGATTCACGGAAGGCGGCACAAGCCATCTCTGCACTCGACGCAAATACCGCTGCCGAGGCTCTAAGGCGGCTCAGCCCTGTAACGATGGGAGCCATCCTCGAACAGTGCGCCGCAGAGTCTCGTGATCGCATTACCGTCTACTTTCCATCCAACGTAGCGGCACAGGTCATGACGAATGCAACATTCCCAAAGGACAGTATCGGACGCCTCATGGACCCCCCGGTGGCGCTTTTCAAGCCGGAAGATTCCGTGGCGAGCGTCATCGCAGAGCTGCGGGAGATCGTAAAAAAAGAGTTCGTCACATACGTCTACATCGTTGATGATCACAAGAAACTCATCGGGCTGGTCGTCATGCGCGACCTTCTCTTTGCCGATCCCACGCAACGTCTCTCGGAGATAACGCTCTCCCAACCTTTTGCACTCAATGCGACAACGCCGCTCATGGACGGAATGAAAGAGGTTCTCCTGCGTCACTATCCGGTCTATCCCGTCGTAAACAACTCGGGCGAACTGCTCGGGCTCGTGCGCGGCTTCCGGCTCTTTGAGGCTCAAGCTGTGGAGATTAGCGCTCAAGCGGGTAGTATGGTGGGTGTCGAAAAGGAAGAACGGGTCTCGACCTCTCTGCTACGCAGTTTTTCGTACCGTCATCCGTGGCTTCAACTGAACCTACTCACAGCCTTCGTCGCAGGCGCAGTAGTCAGCTTCTTTCAAGAGACGATCGATCAGGTCGTAGTGCTCGCCTCGTTCCTTCCTGTGTTGGCCGGGCAATCCGGCAATACCGGCTGCCAGGCCCTCGCCGTAACGCTGCGAGGAATGACCCTGGGAGACCTCGACTCGCAGAAGCTCTCGAAGGTAATCAGCAAAGAAGCGCTCCTGGGGGCCATGAACGGAGCGCTCGTTGGGCTCTCGGCAGCTCTTGGCATGTACATACTGGCGAGCTCCCAATCTCATCCGGCGGCTCTTACCCTTAGCACCATCGTTTTCATCGCCATGATCGGAAGCTGCCTCGTCAGCGGCCTCTCGGGCACCCTGGTACCCTTGGCCCTACGCAAGGTCGGAGCAGATCCAGCGACTGCTTCGAGCATCTTTCTCACCACTGCTACGGACGTGGTCAGCATGGGATTGCTCTTGTCCTTGGCCTCCGTAGCGTTGATGTAGGACTCTACTCACACCTCAGGTACGGATTTCAAGGAGGCGGTCCTGCATTGCGCCGCGGCTGGTTTTACAGGTACCCGCTGCAAGCTTCCTTTAGCACGTCATCTCCGTTGCCCCCTCGCCGCTCTAAGGCTAGATTGAGAGGCCTATGCACGAAGCAGATATCCGCGACTCAGCCTCCCTCGAAAGATCCATAAAGGACTTTCAAACCTCCTTCCTGAAGATAGAACAGGAGGTCGGCAAAGCTATCGTCGGTATGCAGGACGTCGTGAGAGGAACGCTCTCGGCTATCTGTGCAAGGGGACACGTTCTCCTGGAGGGAGTTCCCGGTCTCGGGAAGACCTCCCTGGTCAAATCGATATCTCAGGCCCTCGGGCTGACCTTCAAGCGCGTTCAGTTCACCCCCGATCTCATGCCTTCGGATGTGACCGGTACTCAGATCCTCACGGAAGACGAGCATGGAGGGCGCCGTTTCGTATTCAAGGAGGGCCCAATCTTCGCCAACATCGTTCTCGCTGATGAGATAAACCGAGCCACGGCGAAAACACAGTCTTCGCTGCTCGAAGCGATGGAGGAGCGTCAAGTAACGGTGCTCGACCAGACCCATCTGTTGCCGAAGCCTTTCTTCGTGCTCGCCACTCAGAATCCGATCGAGCTCGAAGGTACATACCCACTACCGGAAGCACAGCTCGATCGATTCCTCTTCAAGCTCATCGTCTCGCCTCCTACCTCACAGGAGCTCAAAGATATTCTATCCCGCACAACGGGCGCGACCGTGCACGAAGTCACACCCGTATTTCCTGCCGATCAGGCCCAGGCCTACATCCTAGCGATGCAAAACATCGTCCGCCACGTGGTGGTCTCTGATCCGATGCAAGAGGTAATCGTGCGAGTTATCGCCGCCCTGACCCCGAGCTCTCCGTTTGCAACACCCAAAGTGAAGCAGTACCTACGCTTCGGCCCAGGACCTCGCGGAGCTCAAGCTGTCGTGCTCGCGGCCAAGGTCGCCGCTCTTCTCGATGGCAGGATTAATCTCTCCTTTGAGGATATACGCGGAGTCATTAAACCGGCTCTGCGCCATCGTCTGATAGTAAACTTCCAGGCAGAGGCTGACGCGATCAGCGCAGATGATCTGATCGAGGAGGTGCGTAACGCCAAGTAAGGTGATCTCCGATGCTCATAGATGCCGACACCTTACGTATCCTCAACGCCTTTGCTCTCCGGACTCGCCGCTCTTTTTTCGGAATGCGCCAAGGGGCTCACAGATCCCCTCGACGCGGCCACGGCGTAGAGTTCGCCGAATATCGAAAATACGAGATCGGGGACAATCCGAGATACATCGACTGGAACCTCTTCGCGCGCAGCGACAAGCTCTACATACGTCGATACCTGCAGGAGGAAAGCGTTTCTCTCTTCATCATTATCGACGGCTCTCGCTCTCTGACGCATCCAGCTCTGAGGAGCAAATGGGACCTCGCAACCTTACTTGCGGCTTTTACCTCCTACATCGCCCTTTCTGCGCAAGATCCTGTCACTATCTCTGTACTGGGCGGGGCGCACAGCTCAATCTTCTGGGGCGGAAAAGCTTTTAATTCCGTCAAGAACTTCCTTCAGCAATCGACCGACTCTCTCGTGCACGACTCTCCGCTCACTATCGACGTCGTCGAGGCATCGCGTCGTCTTGCTACGCGTGTTCAATTCCCAGGCGTGTGTGTCTTCATCTCTGACTTTTTGTACCCGCTCGATACCGTAGCCGAAGCGCTCGGCGCATTTCGCGCACGCAACATGGAGGTCCATGCGATTCAGCTCCTTGGTCGTTCAGATATCGAGCCCGACCCCGGCTCACCCGGTGCGACCTTAACCGACAGCGAAACAGGAGAGCAGCTTGGACTCTCTCTCGATCCAGAATCCCGCGCGAGATATACAGAGCTGCTTCAGCAGCACATAGATGCAGTTCGAAACCACTGTTTATCGCGCCAAATTAAATTCGTCTCGATGGAGGTTCGAGAGCCGTTGACCGAATGCGGGATCGAAACCCTTACCAACATGAGTCTGTTCCTATGATATCGCTCTTCGGCACGACTCTAGGCTCAACTGCGCCTTGGCTCCTCCTCGGGGTACCGATTGCAACCGCGTTGCTGGTGTATGTATACCGAAACCTCGGGACCTCTCAGCACGCGGTCGTATCAACCCTCCTCTTTCTCCGCGAGCTACCCCAACGCCCTACCAGCAGGAAGAGGTTCATCCCACCCTTTCAGTTCTGGATTGAACTTACCGCTCTCTCGCTTCTCTCCTTGGCAGGAGCCGGTGTCTTCCTCTCCAACACAGGCCGCAAGATAGCGATCGTTATCGATCGCTCTCTCAGCATGGAGGCTCCCGGCAGCGACGGCACACGCCGTATAGACGCTGCGAAACGACTCGCTATCGCCGACATAACGCAGAGCCTGCCGACCACCCGATTCTCACTCTTCTCGGCTCAATCTAATTTAAAGCCTCTCTCTTCCGAAAAGCTTACTGCGGGGGAGGCCGCCTCGCTCATCTCTCCTCTGACCACCGTGCCAGCCGAAGATCGCCTGCAGCTACACCTTCCTCAACTTGTAGGGAGTGGAGAGTACGATTCAGTGTGGGTGTACACCGATCGCTCTCTGGGAGCCGCTACAGTGACGCCCTCCGTACGGGTCGTTTCCGTGGCCGACAGTAGCGCCTCACGTCCTTTGGGAAACGTGTGGATGCGAGGCATCTCCACTAAAAAGATCGAGGGTCGCACCTTCCTGTCGGTATCCCTGGAACAGATCGGTGCAGCAAGCCTTCCTATTACGATCTCGGCTACCTGCTACGAAGCGAACGGCGCTAGCGGCTCCAGCAGATCCCGCATGGTGCCCGACACGACCGTAGAAGCGCCCAACGGGGTATCGACCACGACACAACTCGGCCCTTTGGATTTCCCGTGGTCCTACTGCCGGGCTCACGCGGTCTCCAACTCTCCAGGTACAACAGACCTGATCACTAATGACAATGATGCATGGATTACCTCGGATGCCGTCGCCTCTACCGTGGCACTCATCAGCCCACTCTCGCCCGAGCAGCTCAAGATCGAACGAATCGGCGGCTTCTCGGTTGTCGCAAGCAGTCCTACTCCTGCACAAGAGCGCAGTGTTCAATCGCCGATTATAGTTCACCGTTCTCCGGCCCCAAAAGAGCCGCAATCCTCAACCTTACTCGTCTTTCCTCCAGTGGGACCACTACCGTGGGGAGGGGCTGTCCGCGAGTCGGAGAATCGGCCGCTCCAGATATCACGCTGGAATAACGCTCATCCTGTGATGACCTATGTCAATCCGACTCTACTCAACCTTCAAGCGACGCGCGTGATTGAGTGCCCACCCTCAGCCACATCGATCCTCACAACCACGATCGGCACAGTGGCCTGTGTCGGCGAGCACCAAGGCGCTCGTTATGCCGTTATGGGCTTTGAGATATTCCCCTTCGATGGATCCAAAACCCCGACCTTGAGCATCCTCACCTTAAACCTCTTCAAGTGGCTCTTCGAGGCGCAGACCTCTTCGCAAAAAATTGTGCCGTTTGACACCTTGGCACTGCCCCGTGGTGTGACCGAGGCGAGCTATCTGGCACCCGGTAGCAACACACTCGCTGTTTCGGAGCGTAGCACCATCACTCCTGAAACGCCGGGAGTTATCCGACTCTCCGATGCAACCAGTGGGGTTTCTTTCATGAAGGCTGTGAACCTCCTCTCGGATCAGGAATCCAATCTTGCCGAGAATGCTCCGATTAGTTTGAGCTTTTCAGATCGGCCCTCCGTGAACTCATCCAAGGAGTCTTTCGACATCGCGCCGTGGCTCGCGACGCTCGCGGTACTCGTATTGCTTTTCGACCTGATCCGCCGAATCGCCCGTGTCACTCGATGGAGCCGATCATGAACTTCGAACATCCCGGCCTGCTCTATCTGATCATCCTCACTGGAGCTCTCGTGCTGATGACCTTCCGGCACCGAGGTAGCCGCACACTCTCTGCATTCACAATCGCAACGGCCCGATTTCTTGCATTAGCTACAGCCGTGATAGCCCTCGCCGGACCATATACGACGACGGAGCGCCCTGCGGAGAGCCTCCTTGCCCTGATCGACACCTCGGCGAGCGTCTCTGAAACGATGGGGGAAGAGCTTCTGCGGCGGGCTTCTGCTCTCAGTAAAGAGGTTGGGGTGCCGCTGAAAGTCCTCCCGTTCGCCAAAACGGTAGCTCCGGTCGCTGTTGCTCTCGAGAGCACATCGTATCAGACGCTCCGTTCTGCATGGGAGAAGCTCGACAGTGGTGCAACCAACATCGAGCTTGCACTCACCACTGTACCGAGCAGCGATGGGGCCGTGTCGCTTCTTCTCTCAGATGGATATGAAACCATCGGTAGTGTAGTGCCGCACCTCTCGTCTATGTCCACAGCTCGTATATACCCACTGGCAGTAGGTGGAGGAGCAGAGGACGAAGCGATCACCATCTCCCATCTCCATACGCCGCTCACGGTTAAGGCCCAAAAGAGCGCTGAGATACGCACGACCCTCACCAACTCGCAGTCGACACCCCGAAACGGGACTTTGACCATAAAGCACGGAGATAAGAGCGTTCTCTCAAAGTCGATTAGCGTGCCTCCCGGGCAGGATCTCACCGTCTTAGCCCAAAGCGATCCTTCTCTCGAAGGACTGAACCCAATCACAGCGACATTCGCCTGGAGCGATAGCGGTGGGGCGCATTCAATTTCAAGGGCAGGTTGGCTCTCCGGCGAGAAACGAGACAAGGTGCTCCTTCTTTCGGGCTCTCCCGATGACGAGCGCTATCTCCCGCAGATCTTGAACAGCCAAGCCTATCAACTTCGGACGCAGAACACATCGAGCAACCTCTCATCTCTCGGCAAGCCCGAGGATTACCGCGTCATCATTCTCAATAACATTCCCCGTTCAGCTGTACCGAGCACTTTTCTGGACGCAGTACCTTCCGCAGTGCGAGGCGGCGCAAGTTTCGTCATGATCGGCGGCAACAAAAGCTTCGGATTGGGCGGCTACATCGACACCTCGATTGAATCGATCTTGCCCGTTAAGCTCGTCCCTCCACATACCGAAAAGAAACGGCTCAACATCGCCGTGCAATTAGTTATCG
Organism: Bdellovibrionota bacterium; assembly: GCA_044351795.1. Taxonomy (GTDB): domain Bacteria; phylum Bdellovibrionota_C; class UBA2361; order UBA2361; family OMII01; genus OMII01. Next base: position 19,931 of record JBILFA010000005.1, read on the forward strand.
ACAAATCGCGCAGCATGGCCGCCGAAAGCAAGCTCGACTTCGCTAAAAGTGCGAGCAACCAGGTACTCGAATCTCTCAAGGACGAAGACTATCTCGGTATAATCGGTTTTGATGAGTTCCCATTCCTCGCCTTACCACTCTCTCCCGTGGGACAATCTCGTAGCATCGCTCGAGACCGTATCGGCCGTCTCTTTCCCCGTAGTAAGACCAACCTCTTTCCCGCCTTGGACGAAGCTCGCAACGGTTTGATGCGTGTGAACGCAGGGCGCAAGCACGCTATCGTACTCACAGATGGCAAGCTTCCCGATGCCGGTGAGTATTATTTCGAGTTACTACGTCAGATGCGCGGCGTAGGTATCACGGTTTCTACCGTCCTGATTGGAAGTGACGATGATCAAGGATTCCTCGCTCAGATGGCACAACGCGGTGGAGGCTCATACTACCAAACCAACGATCCATCCAATCTCCCAAAGATATTCCTCTCTGATGTGAAGGTAGCCTCCGGTGAGCAAACCCTCAAGGAGACCTCTGAACTGTACGTGAGTCCAGGGCCGAGCGGTATAATCAGCACATCACTCTCGAGCTTCCCCTCTCTGCGGGGTTTCGTGCAGACGCTCGCGCGCGATAGTGCAAACACCGAACTAATCATCGCCGAGGACGACAAAGCCTACCCCTTGCTTGCAACATGGGAGGTCGGCCAAGGGCGCGCCGTTGCCTTTACCTCTGACGCCAACGGTCGCTGGTCGTCGAATTGGATGCGATGGCAGAGCATTAACGAGTTCTGGTCCGACATCCTGGAATCAAGCCTCCCGAAAGGTGCCGGTACGAGCTCCAGTATTCCGTTCGACGCGCGCTCGTGGCTCGATGGAGGAGATCTCGTGATCGACCTCACGATCTATCAAGACACCGGCTCATCCCGTATCTCCGGCTCCATTCTCACTCCGATGGGAGATGACCGTATCCTGAATTTCCAAAGTTTGAGCCCCGGCCACTATCAGGCGAGACTGGACCGACCTACCGCGGGCACCTACAAAGCTACTGTCCGAGTAGGAGACGCGACTCTTCCCACTGTCGCATGGACACTCTCAGGTGAGCTTTTCGGCGAACAGCCGCGCCGGCGACCTAATACCCCGCTACTCGAACAGATCGCCTCGCAAACCGGCGGCAAAGTTAATCCTTCCGCCGAGGATCTCAAGAGTAGTATCAGCGTGCTCTCTGACAAAGAAGGCAAACAGCCGCTCTTTCTGCTGATAGCTTTAGCTCTCTTGTTCGCGGAGATACTCGTGCGCGAGTTCGGTCGATATCTTTGGTTTTCGAAGTCCAGGGCTGGATAGTCCTTGGGGCTTTGTACTATCAAGTCGCTATTTTTCTAGGGCAGGGGCTGTGAGGGGTACAAGGTGCACCGGCCTACCGTCGCGTGGTCACCCAGGGTTACTTACTCCCCCTTGACTGCTCTTACTGTGTTATGAACCTCTATACAGCGCTACAACTCAGAGCGCCGATAACGGTATGTGTAGCACATTAGGTGTCAACCAGAAGCAATCCTCCTGCGCCGAGATAACTACGCCGGGGCCTTTTGCCCCATGGATCTGAAGGAACCGCTGAATACCTTGAGCGTCCGCTGCAGAAGGCTGTCCAGTCAATTTGCACTCGATTGGGATCGTCATGTCTGAGGTTAGCTCAACTACGAAATCAACCTCATCGCGCTCACCAGAGCGCCAGTGATACACAGGCGGTCGAATCCCTTCGCGACTAAGCAGCGCAAACAGGGCGTGTGCACAAAGAGTTTCAAAGGCCGCGCCAAAAGAGGGAGACTCACGCGCCAAGTCACTTGCGCGAAAGCCAAGGAGATGTAGTAGCAGCCCACTATCACACAGGATCAATTTAGGTCGCTTAACCTCGCGCTTGGTTACTTGCCGCGAATATCCCGGAATTCGGCGTATCACGAAAGCCGCCTCGAGCACCGACAGCCAATCGTGAATCGTACCCTGAGGTATACCTGAATCGCGAGCCAATGCTTCTACGTTTAACAATCGCGCAGATGTATTAGCCACGAAACGCAAGAACCTTTCAAAGCGCCCGAGATCCGATATCTCGGCCAGGTCGCGCAGATCTCGAGTTAGGAATGTTTGAATATAATCGCTTAGACGTTGAGCTACCGTGGCATCATCAGGGCTGTGCTCAGCAAGCACCATGCGCGGAAATCCACCTCTAAACACCATATCTGCTGGCGGGAGCGGCCACGGGAAGCGACGACCGACCGGTGGGCTTTGCAACCACTCTGCGAGTGAGTTCGGAGTCTGTTCATCGGCACGGAGCTCGCTGGGAGTCATACCTGAAAGCTCCAAGATCCCAACTCTGCCAGCTAGCGACTCGGACACCTCCTTCATCATCTGTAGGGGCTGCGAACCGGTGAGGATGATCTCGCCCCGCCCAGGATTATTTTGGTCAATAAGATCTTTAAGCTCCAGAAAGAGCTCCGGCACTCGCTGAACCTCGTCAAAGATGCAGGGGGGCGGATGATTGCGTAGGAACAGCGCTGGGTCGCTTCTAGCTTCAGAGACAATTCCTGCCCGGTCGAGCAGAACCCACTCGTGCCCCGGGAAGGAGTGTCGCACCAGTTCGGTCTTGCCCACCTGGCGAATACCGGTCACCAGAACGCAGCTATACATCCCTGCAAGTCCGCGCAGCCTAGGCTCTAGAGTTCGCTTGTAGTACATGTCTTAAGGCTAAATCACTAATCATTCCAATGCAATGCAAAAATCACGGCGATGCCGTGGGTTTTGCAAATAGCTGAGATTGCTTCTTTTTCTCTCCTGGCTCTCTCGTCCTAGTTCTCTCGTACCCTGGTTGTCTCGTGCATAGTAAAAAATCCCAGCAGTTAATCGCTTACTCTTGCTACAAGTCATCTTTACCCGCGCCCAATTTGATTTCTGCGAGTTAGCTGACGTAGCCGAATAAGGCGGCCGAGGGTTGTGGGCTATAACGTGGCGAAATCTACCGTGTACGAGTGAGGAAGCTGCTATCTTTACAATACAAACGGCAGGTGACGCCCTTAAATTCCATCCGCATTTGCATGGGATCCTAGCCGACGGCTACTGGAAGAATGACGTATTCACACGGTTCCCAGAGATTGATATCGCTGCACTTAATCAAGCCTTTGCTGAGCACGTCTTAGCAGCGCTCCACAAACAAGAGCTCATTACCGACGACGTTGTGGTACAGATCTTATCGCAAAATCATACAGGCTTTTTAAGTATGGATGAGTGAGCCCTTTCACGACGATGAAAGCGAGCGCTTTGTAGCTCGCTACATAGAACGAGCTCCCCTCTCCCTTGAAAAACTCTCTATCCAGGACGACATCGTTATCTAGTGGCTCTCGGATGTGCTCGTTAGGGTAAACGTCCGTTCAGACGACACTGCCGTTACCCTCCTGCCGATGAATTGGAAAAAGAAACCTGTCTCTTAGCGGACGGACACGATCTTCTGTGACTTATCATGCCTTGGGAAGCACGTATCTGGATGGACGCTTACGCTGCAGGCTAGTACCCCACCGATGGAGCCCACATGAAAAAACTTTCTGACGCGGGTACTAGATGAGACTCTTGCGGCTTAGTCAACTAGCTCAAGAAAGTAATCAAAACGAAACTGCAATTTTAGAAAATATGCTCCTGAAATGAATAGCAACAAACCCTTCCAGCTGGTACTACTCAGGCTCCGCTAATATGGTGACAACTTTTAATGCTGTAATGAGCCTATAGCTACGGCGGAGTACAGAGACTTGTCTCTATAATATCTGACTCTCAGTAGGTATCAAGCGACAGCCCTACTCTAATCTTCATGGACTTTGGCTATTCTTTTTAGATCTGTTGTACGGCTACAGCCCTCGGAATTCCCGATTATCGTCCATCTCGATCCTTAGGATTTAGTTGGGGGTCAATTATGTTGTTTCTACCTCTTCAATATATAAATGAGCACTATAATTTCCATCATTAATCTCACAGGAGCTAAGGGAACTACCTCGATATCCAATCCCAATACTATGCACACCAGCTGCCAAGCCAGAAATTACTCCCGTCACGGTTGCAGGATGAGAAGTTGTTGCATTAGCCTCAAAGGTTCCAAAAGTAGCAGTTCCCCCACCGGCTGAACTAAAGCTTGGCAAAACTACTCCATCCAGGCTTCTTGAATTTACCAAAAGTGAAATATCACAAAAGCCTGAATTTGTGCTGTCATTTACAAGAGTAACATGCGAACTAAGGGTCAATTTAAGTTTGCTGGTACTTGAGATTTTAGTATAATTGCCGACACTTCGAAGAAGGCGATGACCAAAATCAAAGATTGTTCCTGTGGAGCTTTCACCAAAAATTAAGGCTGTTAAATTAAGCGAACTCGTCCCTCGAGCGCCTTGCGGTCCTGCAGCTCCCTGTAGTCCTGCAGCTCCCTGTAGTCCTGCAGCTCCCTGTAGTCCTGCAGCTCCCGCAGTCCCCGTGGCCCCCGTGGCCCCCGTGGCCCCCGTGGCCCCCGCCGGGCCTGCAAACGTTGCACTATTGGCAATTAGGGAAAAGCCCTTAGGACATTTTTCTCCAATTACCTGCTTTGATGATAGCGAAAGTTTACCATTCTTGTTCAGGATCTTAGTACAAATAAGATCAGCACTAGCTGTATCAATAAAACAGGGCAGTATGCCCAAACAAAATAAGATTTTTGCAAAATATTTCATGGATTATTCTCTCCACTTCAGATTATTAAATCTCATCAACTTTATATAACACCACTTTTGGTGGGTTGAAATCAGGGACTGGTTCCGCCTCTGATGGAAATGGAACCCGGTCTATGCTAGCGAACTTGGTATCTGAGCCTTTTAGGAGGAAGGTATCATGGCAAGAAAGGGGAGACGTAGATACTTTAAGGCAGCTGAGAAGGTAGCGATTTTGAAGCGCCATCTTGTTGAAAGAGAAGAGGTTTCAGCTATATGTGAGGATCTTAAGATCCTGTTGCGTCCCACATACTTGACCCCAGTTTTGGCTAGGTCGATCCCACATAACCGACTCCAGTTTAGGGGGGTCGGATCCCACATAGATGAACCCAGTTAGAGGGGGGTAAATCCCACATAACTGAACCCACTTTTAGGGGAGAAAGATTAAGCAACCTTCTTTCTGTAAATTGCAAAAGTATCGTCATTAGCCATAGTTGATTTCTGTCGTTGTCCCATGTGGACGTAAGGCATCTTGAGCTGCAGCCAGTCCTCGTGAATCTCGATGAGGAGCGCTGAGACGAGCCGTAGGCAGGAAGCGGAGTTGGGGAAGATGGTTGCCACCCGAGTTCGCCGCTTGATCTCCCGATTCACAAGCTCCAGCCCGTTAACCGTTCGTAGCTTTCGATGAAAGTCACGCGGCAGTGCATAGATTGCAAAGCACTCCTCAATGTTCTCCTCGAGGAATCGGCACCACTCGGGAGCGGTCTTGTGGTAGCTCTCGATAGTGGCACGGAGTCTTTGGCGGGCTTCTTCCTTGGTAACGCAGCTGAAGATGTCCCTGAGCGCCTGTCCGAGCTCCTCTCGCAGGTGTCGCTTGGGGATGTAACTCTGTGCGTTCTGTGCGAAATGAAATTGGCAGCGCTGCCAGGGAACGTTGGGAAAGATAGCTTTGCGCGCAGCCTTCATCCCGGCGTGATCGTCACTGACGACAAGCTCTACCCCGTGCAGACCGCGCTGAGTGAGTGATTGCAAGAACTCTCGCCAATGAACCTCGGCTTCCGAAAAGGAGGTTGAGACACCCAGTACCTCTCGCTGTCCTTTGAGGTTAATCCCTATGGCGATGAGCACTGCATGATCGATGACCTCGTCGTTATGACGAACGCTCTCGTATCGTGCGTCGAGCAAGATGTACGGAAAGCACCCGAGCTGACGGGTTCGGAACTTCTCGAGCTCGTCATCCAAGACCTTCGAGACCCTGGATACCTGGGTAGAAGATATGTCGAGCCCGCAAAGAACCTCGGTTATCTCGGTGACCCTCCTTGTAGAGACCCCATTTACGTACATTTCGGCTATCGCAAGCTTTAGCGCTCGTTCCGACCGGATTCCCTTCTCAAGGCTCTGAGGATAAAACGAAAGCCCGCGAACCTGCGGAATCTCCACCGTAATAGCCCCCATTCGGGTCTGTATGGTCTTAGGTTTGAACCCGTTGGCGTATCCAGTGCGATCAGGCGTGCGCTCATACAGGTCCGCCCCAAGCGCCTCCGCCCGTTCCACCTTCATCGCTTCATTGAGAAGCTTTTGGAACACTTCCCGCATCGAATCAGTACCGTTCGATGTTACTAGTTTCAAAAGCTTCAGGCATCAGCGTATCGTTTCCTTTAGTCGAGGTCATCGTAAGCTCCTTCATCAGAGTTGATTTGTTGCAAATCAACGATGACCTCGACTTACTTTTCGTTCCGGAAATCCTCAGTCAGCGCCAAATTTACGCTCCCCGAGCTCCGCCGCGCTTCGCTTCGCGGGGGCTTTTGATTGCCCCCCGCTCAGCGCGGCTCCTTACCAATTCCGGAATTTACAGAAAGGATGGTGCACTATCAAAGGCGCTCCTATCGGAAACCTCACCTCTCAGATATTCACCAACATTTATCTAAATGATTTGCACTGTAGCGGGGCTACCTTTTCACGCGGAAGGTCGCAAGCAATGATCCGTCTTAGGTGAATTCTGTCAGAAACACTCGGTTTCTGAAGTGTCATGTACCAAGCCCCAGCCACCCCATCCCGTCCGATCCCGACAGGTGCAGACAAGCGCATTAGCAGCTTTTTTGCTTAGCGCACAGGCACTTGGTACCCTTTCATTCCAGCGGACTAACTAAGAAAACTTAGAAAGAGCATAGGCTATGATCAGCAATAATACTTCTCCTGTGGCGGGAAACTTTGATACCTCTTCTGGCTCTACCAATCTTGGCACCTCGACTTACGGAGTGGGGGTTACTGGCGTAGAGGACTGGACGAGCGTTTCTTTCCCAGTACCGCAAGCTACCGCTGCTCTCCCCGAGGGGACCATCAGCGAGCAGGTAGTAAGCAACCAAGGGTCGGGTCAAGCGATTAGCACAACCCACGGCTTTAAGCAGGGCAGAGCCCCCGACGACACAGCTGCTATCGAGGTAAAGATTACAAGACCTAACGGGGAAGAAGTAACATGCCTACTCTCTGAAGGAGCTAAGGGTAAGGTGTACAGTCAGCTCGCGACCTATGGAAAAAAAGATCTCAAAGGAGCAACCCTCCTCACACACGATGACTTTAAGGCCGTGGTAGACAGTCTCTATAGCGCAATTAAGGGCTACACAGCGGTTAAGGACGCTCTCCAAACAGAAGATCAAGCTCTTCAACAAGCATATATAATAGTGACAGAAGGTGTGCGCAGGGCCGGAGGTTTCTCGTGGGCCAAATTCGATTTGGATAGCGGGGGTGCCGTTGTTGGTCGGCGCGTTAATGACCACGACCTCTACTGGCGCGACGGCAACACTCGCTTCTGTTGCGCTGCGTTTGTCTCCCCGCCTGCGGAATCAAAATAATTTGATCGTTGATCATTGGTTTCTTGATCCCCTCCGCAAGGAGGGGTTGGGGCCATTGATCATTGGTACTTTGATCGAAAAATTTTCTACTTTAGCCGCTTCCACTGGTCTGCTACCCTTTGAGTTACCTTGGGTAATGACAAGGCGGCTAAGGCTTCCGTGCACCTAAGGGCTGTTCCCACAGTAACGTCAGTAGGAGAAATCCGCTGTAACTGCCAGAGTCGTTGCGTCCCGATGAGAGGCGGCGTAGCCGCCTCTTTTAGATTCAACGAGCGTGCAGAACTGTGATGGGAGCAGCAATTCTTGTCCAAGTCTCGTGAGGGGATCTTGTTGGTTGGTATCGGATGATACCAAGGTCGAAAAGCGTAGCTAACGGCACCGCAACCCCTCCGAATTAAATTCAACCGTGAGAACCGTGTAAGCGCTCAAATGGTGGTGGGTCCGTAAGGGCTTGGGCAAAGAGCGGGGGTGCCGTTGTTGGTCGGCGCGTTAATGACAACGACAACAACTGGAACGACAACAACAATCGCAACAATTGCGCTGCGTTTGTCTCCCCGCCTGCGGAACTGCTGTCTCCCCCTTTTTTACCTCTGCCGAACGCTCTTTATCCACCCTCCAAGCATCCGCCTTCGCCCTTCGGGGCTACTGCGGACAGGTCCGTCCTATCTCATCGAGCCGTTCTTGGAGCGAGACGACCTTCTTCAATGGAAGGACCTTTATATCGACTGCAAGTCGGATAAACATCCGCAGCATATCAACCTCTGCGGCAAGACGAGTCAAATTCTGCGCTCTCTGCTCACACGGGAGGTATCCCGCATGAACAAATCCCTCTAACATCTGAAGGGCGGTCGCCTCAACACGGCGCCAGAGGCTGTACCGCTCCATCTTGGGTATGCCTTTTTGTAGGTCGTGTAAGGCCCGGTAGAGCTCATACGTTTTGGCGATGATGGGAATGTCTAATTGCTGCATAGTCCTCCTTCTGTGACGGTTTCGACTAGAAATGGTCTCCAAAGTAGCTCCGTCGCGAGGGCAACGAGATGAGGAGCGAAACGAGGAAAGCGAGCGAAAAAACCGCAAGTGTATCCCCTGAGATACAGTGAGGATTTTTTCGTGAAGCTTGACGAAGTTGCAGCCCCATCTCGTTGCCCGCAGTAGGAGATACTTTGGAGACCAGTTCGAATATATTCGACGAAATGATCTCTCCCGAGCGCCTTTTTGAGGCGTGGTACGAGTTTAGGAAAGGGAAGGGGAACCGCTGCGACGTTCAAGAGTTTGGTCGGCACGCAGAAAAGCACATCTTTCGACTGCATCGTGACCTTGCTTCAGGAACGTATCGGCACTCTCCGTACGAGTCGTTCTTTGTGCACGATCCAAAGAGGCGACACATCAGAAAAGCCTGTGTGCGCGATCGTCTCGTACACCATACGCTCCACATGACCCTACGCCACATCTATGAGCCACGGCTTTATAGCGGTGTCTATTCCAATCGTATCGGCAAGGGTACTCACCGGGCGGTAAATGCGTTGCAGCGTGCAGTTTGGAAGGTGAGCAAAAACCTCACACACCCCTGCTGGGCGCTAAAATGCGATATCAAGCGCTTTTATGACTCAGTAGACCACGAGATCCTAAAAGAGACCCTGGCTAGGGTGATTCATGATGACCGAGCGCTTCTTCTCTTAGAGCACGTTATCGATAGCTTTCACGTAGAAGGTTCCGTTGGCAAAGGCGCTCCTATCGGAAACCTCACCTCTCAGATATTCACCAACATTTATCTAAATGATTTTGACCAGCACGTTAAACACGTGCTTCGAGTAAAGCACTATCTCCGGTTTGCTGACGATTGCCTCTTCATTGCCCCTCATCGACAGGAGTTAGAGGAGCTGCTACCGAAGATTGAAGAGTTTTTAGCCCTACGGCTGAAGCTTGCGCTTCACCCTGACAAGGTAAGCATACGGCCCCTAAATCACGGTATCGACTTCTTAGGTATCGTGGTGCATCCATTTCGCCGCACGCTCAGAACAACAACCAAGCGCAGGATGCTTCGAAAGTTGACCGAAAGGCACGGGGAGGCGTTTAGAGGAGAGATTGATTCAGACTCACTTCATCAGTCGCTTCAGTCGTATCTTGGGATTTTGTCACATGTTGATGGGCATGGGCTCTCCACACTTCTTAAAAACGGCTTCTTTCTGTTCTCTCCATACCGAGGTGGTATTGTCTCGTGAAAACAATGGATTAGAGGAGATATGATTTGGCTTGCGGTGGTGTAGGTTTTAACCTACAATGAAAGATACATGGAAGTTCTCCGAAAAGCTTTAAAGATCTATCAGCGCGAAAACGGAGATCTCCCTTTCGTGAGATGGATGAGGGGGCTGCGAGATGTCCGAGGAAAGCAAGCGATCGAGGCACGGCTTGCTCGTGTTCGTTTGGGAAACCTTGGAGACCATCGCCCGGTCGGGGATGGTGTCACGGAGCTGCGGTTCTTTATTGGTCCAGGCTACCGTGTCTACATCGGCCTCGAAGGCGATACCGTTGTGATCCTCCTTTGTGGTGGTGATAAAGGCTCTCAGGATGGCGACATCGAAACGGCGAAAGCATTTTGGAAAGATTACCAGAGGAGCAAAGCGTATGAAAACGGTTGATTACGATGAGTATCTAATCGCAGAACTTAAAGATCTTGAATATGCAGCCGGTTACTTAACGGCCTGCCTCGAAGAAGGTGCAGATGTGTTTCTGGAAGGAATTAGAAACGTCGCCCTAGCTCAAGGCGGGATGAAGGCTCTCTCCGATGCCACTCGACTCAATCGTGAAAACCTCTATGACATGCTCTCAAAGGAGGGCAATCCACGTCTCTCAAGCCTCACTACGATTCTCTCTCAACTAGGTATGGAGGTATCGTTCAAGCCAAAGATGCAGGGAACGGATGCGGCTTGAACAGGATAGTGGCGGTAGCTGTCGCCTGCTGTAGCGGTTTTCCTGAGCGCCTGTTGAGGTCTTGGATGGCTTCATTCAGTCTGATCGTATCTTAGAAGTAAGGCCTACCATGAGTAACTTTGACGATTTCAAGGATATGCCCGAAGATCGATTCAGCCGCTCCGCCATCCTGCTTCAAGTGATTGATGGGGACACGCTCGATGTTGAGCTCGATCTTGGATGGTCGATGAGGCTCAAGGAGCGGGTTCGTCTCGAGCGAGTCGATACCCCCGAAATAAAGCGAAAGGAAGAGTGCGATGCTGCTATCTGGGTAAAGGAAGAAGTAGAAAAATTACTCAAGCCAGGAGCACCTCTGGTCATCACCTCCATGGCTTACGACCGAACAGGTCAAGTGCGTGGAAAGTTTGGAAGAACGATGGCCGTCGTGTATCGGGCAGAAGATGGTCTTTGCATCAACAGGTATCTTATTGAACAAAAGATCGCCTGGATTACAAATGAACGTGGGAAACTCCTTCAAGACCGCGACCTGTCTCTACTTATAGGGATACCACTAGCTCGTAGACCTTAGGGGTTTACCAGCCTGTATACAGGGAAGGATCGTGAGGATGTGGGCGAAGAGGGAGCGTCTGCTGACAATATTTCAGTACGTTTTTACTGAAAGCGATCGGCCTTGAATTCGCGGCCTTCCCTAGTTCCCTCGAGAGTTTTTCAAAAACAACCTCCTTGCAGTACTGGATGATGGAAATGTCCGTATTCCCGGGGGGATTTGAGGCATCGAGCCCTTCTGGTGTATCCATCTTGATGCCGTGCCGTTTGATTGCTTTCTCAAGATCGTTTGACAGCTTAGACATCTCGCCTTGAGTGATGCAGGGGTATTCCTGAATCGCTTTAATCCCCAGATGCGATTGAACCCCATTCTTGTAAGCCTTATCGATGGCACGATCGATGGTTTTTACCCCGCTACAGCACTTCTGCTGCCCAACGAGGTTATCCGCAGAGATGTAGTCGCAGATCCGTCGCTCGTCCCAGGGGCTAGTCTGTGGAACGTAGTCCTGGCTGTGATCTGTGTACGGGACAGGCTGGGAAGTTTGGGCAGTGATGGCACTTGGCGTCATGGAATTATCTCCTCTTGTCTGAGTTAAGCTGATGGAGCGTCAAAGACACGCCCGGAACTGTCCCTGATAATCGGATACTAGAGCGAATAGTTTCGTGGTAATGGCCAGCTGTTATTCGCGTACTAGCTGCGTAGTACAATGGCGGCGCTAGTTGAAACAGAATTGCTAATTCTGTTTCACATAACGCACTTTCCAAATCGTATCGGCGTATACGCGGGATCGAAAACCGCTCTAACAAATCGTATTCATTGATCCAGCAGTAATGTTGCTGCGTCTGGCTCTCCCTCCCCGGAATTAAAATAATTTGATCCTTGGGTCTTGGTTTCTTGATCCCCTCTGAAGGAGGGGTTGGGTCCATTGATCATTGGTCCTTTGATCGAAAAATTTTCTACTTTAGCTGTGAAGCTCGTTTAGCTCTCCTACAGAGCTACCACATCCTAGCAGCGATATTCTTTTCCTCTGCTCCAACCCAGCTAGTTGTTTACATGCCGAAACTCGACCATATAGCTGCCTGGCTCTGGTGTGTAGTTGCGGAACTTACGACATCGCATCTTCCGAAGACATGTGGAGTTTGCCACGAGTATTGGTGGCGAGGTCGCCTCTGTTCGGCCGCTATACACCTGCACCTTAACTGAAGGGTCGTAGGCAGCTGGTATCTCGTAGTCATGTGGAAGTGGGATGGTGTACTTGTAGTGAAGTTTACAGTTGGGTTTTCTCCCCGTAGACCTCCCACAGAAGCCTTCATTGTGAACGTAGGAGATGTGGATGTAGCTACCGTCGTTAATAATATCTACTTTCGGCTTACGTTGCCGTACGGCTCTACCAAGCCACCCATCGCGATTCACGATCGAGGGCCCGTCAGCGATATTTTTTCCGTAGCTCGCTCCGATTTCTGCTCCGAGGTGGATACTCCCATAGTTTTTAAGCGCTGCATCTCCATCAAGGTTCTAACGAGAAACGGCGGCTCCTCGTTCTTTACCTTTTCTGCCAGCATGTCAGCGGTGTCGCTCGGGTCTACCGGAATCCTCAAGCGAGCGACGATCGGACCTTCGTCGTAATTGCTATCAACCTGATGAATCGTAATTCCAGTCTCGACCTCTTTGGCTTCGATTACTGCCCTGTGAACATTCATCCCGTACATTCCCTGCCCACCGTATTGGGGTAGAAGGGCGGGATGAATGTTGAATATTCGACCAGAGTAGTGAGCGACTATCTCGGGCCCAAGTTTTTTCATGTACCCGGATAAAATGATCAGATCGACCCCCAGCTCTTGCAGTCGCTCGAGAATTCGCTCCTGTACGCCTGCTTCGCTGCCGCATATCTTTACGTTAATGACTTCGTAAGTAATTCCCGCGTCCTTGGCGAATGAAATAACGGCACTGTCTGGGTTATTCGAGATAATGATCGCGGGAGAGGCTTGTAACTCATGGCCACAGGCGGCGATGACCCCCCGGGAGCCACTCCCGCCGTGGGAGGAGAAGAAGGCGATACGCGAAAAGCTAAGCATGGGCACGGCAACAAACTCGTCGATCGGTTGCCATCGCTGTGCCCCTGAGTGCGCTGAAGGCCCCGGGCGTTGTTCATTGCTCGCATTCATACGAACGACTTCCTAGCAGTAGTTTCCGGCGTAAAGGGCCTACATTATCGCATTTCACGCACGTGACCCCCTACACCGCGCTAAACTATAGCTAAACATACTTGGATAATAAAGGAGAGTCTCAATAAGGCTACCTACCGCACCGTTGTCATCGCCATCGGCGCTGATCTGCCAGGACAGCGAGAGAGTTAGTACTTTCGACATCCAAAAGGTGCGCCGTTTCGTGCAGGGATAGGTACGGTGACGGTGCCTGAGCATGAGTATCAAAGCAAGCCGCTCTGCGGTGGGCGTTTACCAGTACGTTGAAGATAGCTTGTCTCTGAAGAGCTGAATCCTCGAGAAGTTCTGTGCAGTATTCCTGCATTGTAGCCGCCACATCAAGAAGGGTCTGAGCCGTATGCTTCCACGTTCTATGTGTACTGTCCTCGTAGTATCTCTTAGTCAGAATAGAGTCCGGCACGAATGAGAAGGGTCCTTTCAAGGCGAGCGCGAAAAGCCACGCTCGCTCGGAGTGTATCAAAGTTGGAGTTTTCTTGATTAAGAGATTCGACTTTCGAACCATCTTCGCTCGAACAACACCTTTGAACGAGCCTCCGTATCTTCCCATCCAAAATAGAGAGAGCGCGTCCTCCAGGTTCCACTGCGAAACACCCGGCATTTCGGTTGCATTGGAGTGATCCTTATCCGGGAGAGGACGGCCATGCAAGGTACACGCATGTACTACTCCGTACGCTAGAATTGCAGAGGTATCTCTGTCGAGTGCTTCCGTCAGTCGACGAGTCGATTCAGCTGTTGCAGTGTCATCGTGCGGTGTTATACGAAAGTACTCCCCGCCGCATGCGGATACGAGAATATTGATGTTGTCGACCCAGTTCAGCTCGTCCTTCGCCTCGATGATTTTGACATTCCGCTCGCCACGATAGATCTCAGACAGAATAGTGGTGGTGTCATCGAGTAGATGACGATCTGATATGATAATCTCAGCATCGAGTTCGAGATGAGCATCGATATTGCCTCGAATGATCTCCAGAAAACGGCGTGAGCGGTAGAGAGGGATCAAGCAGGAAAGCTTCTTCATGTTCTTCACTGAAGATAGTCTACGACGAGATCCGCTGTTTGAAGGCCGAAGAAGGGGGCCATGCAGTATTTGCCGGTGTCCACCGATATCCAGTTGTCATGAACCGAAGGCCCAATCTGATATCTCTGATGCAACCCGCTATCGATATCGGTGATATCGCTACTTCCCCAGGCGAAGATAACGCCTCCGCCAACTTCGACAGAATCATTACCAGCTCGGAGCTTTTCAAGGCACGGCACGTAGCGCGACAGCGCCGCTAGGCTCTCATGTACCAACAAATCGAAGTTAATACCGCTTGCCGTCTCGTAAAGCAGATCGCAGTTGCTTGTCGGTGTTTCGCCTAGCTTGCATATCGGATACCAGGATAGGTAAACTTTTCCGTTGCCGTGGTTGACCAGATCTCCATACGGGCCAAGAACGAGCGTAGTGGAGGGAAGGCGGCGCAAAAGTTGGTCCTCTGGGTGTCTCCGCAGGGTAATCGCAGCCTTGTAGCGCATAAGCCACGGTCGAGTAGGGGTTATACCGACACATGCGTCGATCTTAATTCTGTCGTTCCAGAGACAGTTGACTATAAAAGGGTACTTACGAACTGCGTGCTCATCGCCGGAGCGACTGGAGATCGCATAATTACCTCCTACTGTTCTCTCTGCTCCAACAACAGAGGTACGAGTGTGTACCAGAATGTTCGGGTGAGCGCGAACGCACGCCCCAACCAGCTGCGCCACTTGTGCGGTGTCCAGGGAATACTCGCCTGTCTGAAAACCAGCTACGACCACGTCGGGACTAAAGTGCTCTCCGAGTTGCTGAGCAGATAGCGGGACAACGGGAGCAATGGCCTTAAGCTCTTTGAGCTCTGGTCGTTCCCGATAGATGGCGCTGATAGCTTTATCAACTGCGCCGAAATGTCGTGAGACTGTCTCGGTGTCAAGAAGTGAATCGGCCGGAATGGCGTACATGAAAGGGTGGGATCTCGTGAATAGTTCACAGGGGGTTCCTGTGAGGCTCTCCAGGATGGACAGGAAACTGAGCGAGCCCAGAGCTAACAATGCGTGAGTCTGGGAATCAGGATCGGCTGCGTACACATACCCCAGATGCAGCTTTCCTTCGTTGTGCAGACTTGCGCCCTGCAGTAACTGAGAACTCCCTTCGAAGAGATCAACTTGAATGCCCCTCCTAGCGAGCGCCAATGCGGTACAGCATCCGGCAAGGCCGCCACCCAAAATACATACTCTCGCAGGAGTAACCATAGCTCCTAAACCTATAAATTATCGCGAGGAATCTACGTTCCTCGATGATTTCAATACTCAGTACGCTACATCAGTAATAAGAGCTGTATCCTACCGCACTACCTTTTTGTTCAGAAAGCCCTTCGTCGCCCGTTACCTCTCACCTCGGCATCTCTACTTGCTGCTCCTGTGGTCACTATGCTGACATCATCGCGCAAGAAGAGCGTGCAATTTCGTCAGAGCAGCTATCAGGGTACGTTTTGTGCCAGCTAGGTGTCGCTCGGATTGACGATCTAGTTTCAATGCCCCGAATTCTAGTGTTTCAAACGCTGCTATGGTGTCCTTTGGGTTGCTACTGAGGAGCAGAGCTTCGAAGCGAGCGATAAAATCAAATATCGCCGTACGGAGCTGTCGTGCCGTTCTCACGCGAGCAGCTCGCTGTTTTGCTTGTAAGCCAGAAGCCTTAGTTGATTTCAGTTTCCCAACCTGCGCTCTTAACACTCCTGCTTCTCCAGCCAGGTTGGAGATCTCTGCGGGAGGTGGTGTTGGTTGTTCTGTAGGAGTTGGCGTTACCGATGGGGTAGTCGGCGTGGGGCCTAGGGTAGGGGTCTGTGACGTACCTAGACCCGTTGGGGTCGTCGGATTGGGCAGAGGGGTCTGAGTACTGCCAGCGCTGCGCCAGTTGCTCACTTCGACGTTGAATATATGCTCGATCGGTTCACGGCCATCCTGCGGGCAGACATTGAGGAACAGAGAGGCAGGACGATACGCGCTCGAATTGATCTCTAGGGGTCTGTTAGAGGGCCAGACCCCCTTCATCTTTAGGCTCGAGATCTTGGGGTCGAATTGGGCATACTCTTTGTAGTAATCGCTACCTTCAAGTGTGTAGGGTAGATCCGGTTCATCGCTCTGAAAGCGTATCGGTATCGTACGCTCTTCGTTTAATTTTACGTACGGCTCTGTACTTCTCCAGAGTCGTTCTGATTCTTCATCAACTAAGGTGCTGGAGTTAGAAGCGCGGAGGTTAAGGTGCAGGAACTCGAACGTCGTGAGCGAGGAGCTTCCTGAGGTAGGGTCAATCAGTTTGAGAGGGACTTCTAAGATGTCGTATGGGTTGTCCTTCACGCAGCCCTTTACGCCCTCTTCACCCGAATCGGCGTAGAGAATGCCATCTTTAAGCGATTGTACGGCATTGGGTTTGGGTTCAAGCAGTTCGAGTGTATAGCTTTGCGAACTGAAATCGATCCCGGAGATAACCTTGATGCGGTACTGACCGGGTATGCCCTCTTGGAGCATGTACGCCCACGGGTCTTTGTAAATCGCTGGAACTCCCGGTTTCGAAAGTACAGCGAATCTCTTCTTAACCTCGAAGGTCTCTCCACACCGCTCAGCAGTAATCACGACATCAAAGCGACGACCTACATCCTTAGGGGTGACCTGCCAATCGACGCCAGCGCGGGTACTATCAAAGGTAATCGGTCGTAGCTCGCCTACGCCTTTGAGCCGGTTGTCATTCTTCAGTACATAGGAGATTCCGGGTATGCCGAGACCAAAGCTCTTTTTGTAGTGGTCTCCGGGGTACAGAACTGAATCGCGAGCGTCTATCGAGCCGTATGGATCCATTGGATCTACTGTGCCTGTTCCGTGCAATGGGCTCCTCCAGTAATAGAGTTGGATCTCGCCAGAGGTCTCGTGTCCAGCCGCATCAACTGCTGTGAGGATAATGGATTCATCTTTTGGCGGGGGCTTGGAGCAGTCGAGAGGTTTGAAGACCTTGAGTTTACCCCCTTCCAAGCGCACACCAGGAGGTAATTCCCAAGCGGATCGAATCGATACCAGGTCGTTGTCTGGATCCTTGATCGGGAGGTCAAATACAGCTTCAATTCCCTCCGGTACCCTTAAATAGATGTTGTCGCGACCGCCGTCTGCGGAGTCAAAATACGGTGCTGAGCCTGTACGAGGAGTGGGATTTGACCAGCAGCTCTTTGTGTCTAAAAAAGTATTAAATTCATTAACGGTGTACTCACCAAGTTTCACCGCATAGTTTAGCGAAGGATACATCAGGTAGGGGCAGAGAAAGTAGGCGTTGGGATTTGAGGGAAGCAGACCGCAGTTGTAGTGGCGGGCTCCGAGAAGATGCCCGATCTCATGGGCTATAACACTACGCTCCAAGGAGAAAAGGAGCGTGTCTTCAAATTGGAGGGACAAGCCGTATTTCAAGTTACCGCAGGCACCGGATAGGTAGGCATAACCAACGAGGCCGTCGCTGTACCCGGGTATCGCTTTGTACCTCAGGAATGCGATATCGATGTTCGGGTCTGACGTTTCCGGTAGTGTTGGAGCAAGAGTTCGAAACGAGGTGAGGGTTTGCGGGGCATTTGTATCGACTTTGCTTACCATCTTTTGATGGATCGGATCGTTGTCACAGCTTGCGTAGAGCTTCTGTTTGAGTAGGTTAATCCTGATTCGAGCTTCCCGCTCGTAGAACACGTTCATGGAACTAACTGCTGCTGCGGCGAATATCGCTGCGCGCTCGGCAGAGCCGGCGTTCTGTACCATGCCGCAAGAGGTAACCATCGCTACATCGAACTGTGCGATCTCACGTTCTGATTGTCGGCTGAACTCTCCGGATGGGGCAGAGGTAGTTTGTATAGCGGGGATTGCATCGGTTAGGCCGCACGATGATGAGTGATCTCGCTCGTGCTGTTCACGCGACCGGAGTCGCAAGACCCCTGAGCGCGAGGGCTTCCCGCGTACATCGAAGGTGCGCTTGTCAGCGTCGGACGCAAATCCAAACACCTCACTCTTGTGCACAAAGAGGTCAATACTGGCGCGATTTCCTCTAAGCCTCATGGAGCCGCTAAAAGAGTACAGGCGGGGTGATGGCATGCGTTCCTCAGAGCCGTCGCTTTTTACTACCGAGATCGACTGCTCCGGTGTGTTATTGAGGTATGGGCGGAGATCGAGTTGGGCTGCTCCAGGGAGACGGAGAGTCCTGTTCATGGTCAGTCGTGACAAGGCGCGGTCGCGTGAGCCTTCTTTGAGCATTAGGCGACCAAAGGATGCTCCGTTTTCATGTTGTGTGTACAAGCGCTTCAAGGCCCGTATGGCCCGACTACTGATCGTAACCGTTTCGTCGTGATAGTTGTGGCTCGACTCAGCCGCGAGGAGTAACGGATAGACGAGAACTGCGACCAGCACGCACAGCGCCGATACTCTACGGCTGATAAGGCGGTCGAGGATGGGGTATTTATAGGAGAGGCTCATCATCGACCATCACCTGATCTGCGCCGTTGGTTGAAAAGCGTCCCTTTGCCAGGACTGGCACTATACCGTTGAGAAATAGTTGGTTGATAGCTTGTAATCAAGGGAGTCCGACTAAATCTGAATCTTTATCGGCAATCTAGCCGCTGCTAGTTCGCTCCGGCTCCCTAGTCATACCACGCGTGAGGCATGGAATGCTGTCCGATGAGTAAGAAAACCGCTCACTTTTTTGCAAGTAGCTGATTTGCCCTCGGGAGGTCAATTTTCAACCCGGAAAACAGTCGGTAGATGCCCAGCCCTTCATAGTCGAGCATTCTGCTCTGCTTCGAGAGGGATTCGAGAGGGAGGGGAGAATGCTATGATTTCGGGTGGGTTTTGGTTTACGAGCACGGGCTCGGGAATAGATACTCAATTCGCCCACAAAACAGGGGGTTATCCCCTCTTAGTGCCTGTCGCCGCCCACCGGATTCGATTATGACCCCTTATGCTTTACTACGACCGCAATTAATCTAATAATCCGGGCGGAGTTTGGGTCACGAAGTGAGGAGTTGAACGGCTTGTTAGCGCTTTCTCCAGGAGCAGTAGAAAATGTTTGGGCTAGACCGGTAGTAACTACAGAGCTTACTGGCACCTTTTTACCGAATCGCCTCATTTTCTTCGGCTGGGAGATGCTCAGCCAGTTTTTCGAGCAGCTCAAAGCTCGACCTGTTTCGAATGAGCAAGAGTTCGAGCAGTATGTGAAAGACCTGGGAGATTTGGAGGCCCAACTGCACGATGCCTACCAAAATCTCAACGTGCTGTGCGCCCTATTTCCCAATGATCCGAGAACGAGCGAGTTCCAACGTAACTTACAGAATCACGAGTAC
The DNA here is from genome assembly GCA_044351795.1 of Bdellovibrionota bacterium. GTDB lineage: Bacteria > Bdellovibrionota_C > UBA2361 > UBA2361 > OMII01 > OMII01. The sequence continues at coordinate 39,559 of JBILFA010000005.1, forward strand.
CTTTGGGACGTTGCTCGCCAGACGATATACGAGCGCCTCAGCGCAATGCCATGGATCAGTCAGGTCGAACGATTCGGTAGACTTGCCGCGGTAGTCAACAATTTAGCGGAAGTATTCCATCCGCAATGGTATTCACTGCAGAACAGTGACCGCTGGCTCTGTGATGAACTCCAACAGGTGGAGAGTCGCGTGAACACCGAGCGTGAGAACAATTCAGAAGAGTTCGAAACTGAGCAGCAATATTGGCGATCTGAACAGCGCAGATTACTGAAGCACGCTCCGGAATTGGATCGAGTAATCTCAAAGCTAATTAGCGTTCGTAACGAAAAGGCGCGCTCAGTAGGGTGCGGCTCCTTTGCAGACCTCTGCCTTCGGCGCGACGATTCGCTTGAGTACACAGCTCACGATCTGGAGATACTCGCTGAGGCGGTCCTCGAGTATTTCTCTCCTCTAGCCCGTGAGGTGAATGCACGGAGCCTCAGATCTGCTGGCATCAGACGTTGGAGACCATGGTCTGACACTGAAACTGACTTTCTCTATCCGGATCAGCTCAACTCCCAGGAGGTTTTGGAAGGTGCGCTAGCGGCATTTCTCGGTCGGCTATCTCCCGAGTTCAGCGCCCTTTACCGAGATAATCGTTACCGATCGTCGCTCGATCTTTTTACTCGTGAGGGAAAGATCAGTAATCCCTTTGTGTCAAGTTTCACCCGGCCCGACGGGGTGTTTCTCTCGACTAACCTAGATGGCAGTGCGGCAAGCCTTACGGAGGTATTTCACGAAACAGCACACCTCCTTGAATCGTTTGCGGCTCTTTCTCAACCCTTCTACTATTATCGCAATCCGGCCCCGGACACCTCCGAGGCAATCGCACTTGCAATGGAGCTGATCGGCACGCGACACTACGATCTCTTCTACACGGATGGGCGCAAAGAAGCGGCGCTGCTGGTGCTCGGCGAGCATATCACGATGGTCGTGAACTACGCGTGGGAGACTCTCTTTGAACTTTGGCTGTATAGGGAAGGCGGCGATGCCTCTGCCACGACGAGAGCCCATAAATGGAACGCGTTAGAGGAGCGAAGCGGGTCTCTGATCGACTGGAGCGGATGCGAAAAATACCGACAAGTGGAGTATCTCAACGACCTCAACCGGTATCTCTCACCATTTAATAGCACGAAGTATCTTGTTGGAGCGATCGCGTTGTTCCAGGTATACTTGAATTATTTGAGAGATCCGTCCGCTGCGACACGCCAAATTCTCGACACCATGTCGGCAGGTGATTCGCTCCACCTCTTCCAACTCTTTGAAAAACTTGGAGCTCCGCTCCGCTTTGACCGTCTTCACATCTTGGGTCTGAGTGAACGAATGAGAGATGTATGGGGTCGGGCAACGAGTGAGGAATAGCTCCCCTCATGAGTAGGAAAACCGATCGCTTTTTGCGAGTAGCTGATTCGCCGTAGGGATGCCAATTTTCAACACAGAAATGCAATTTAGAGCGTGGAGAAATGCGTAGTGCCCAGCTCCATCGTGTGGATTGAAGGATCCAAGAAGAGGCAAGGCTGGTGGTTTAAGTTGCAAAAACTAGCTGTCTATACACACGACTCCCGTCCCATCACGTAGGAAGCGGAGTTTAGAAGTCATCAGGGGCTGTTCGACGTTGCTCACCACAAGTGGCTCGAATGAGTCGTACGAAGGGAGTTCATCGACCATTCGACGAGCTCACGCTCGTTAATTCCGAGCACCTACCATGCAGTCTCTGAGAAAACCCCTGGGGTCGTGCTGTCAAGGGACCCTGAACCCAAACAATCCGGAGCTGCCAGGTGTATAAACTGGCAAGAAGGCATCGCTCAGATGTTTTAGACCAATTACTAATCGGCGTTTGCAGGAAAACGCAATGAGGCGTAAGTGCCCCCGCACAGAGCCGTAAAGGCACTCCATGCTCGCGGGGTGCCATAACCTCCGGTAACAAGGTTTAAAGGGTTACTGCCGATGTCTCAGATGCAGGCTCCGAACACTGCTCGATTGCGTGAAGGTGAAGGGATCGCGCGCGCACTGCCGAACGAAACGCCCTCGTTCTCAACCGAAAGTGCCAGCTCGGATAGCTCACTCCGAGAAAGATTTACCCCGCGGCCATGGGGCGAAATCCGCGCCACACGTGAGGTCGAACCCGCCCACGAGTTCGGCCGGAAGGTATTCAACCTTCCCGGCGGTGTGCGCCTGGAGCTACAGCTGCCGTCGGCCGAACAGCTTCTCAGCGCTCCCTGTTCAACGTTGGTAGAGCTCGTCAAGCAGAACCACGCCGCGCTTCAGGAGTGCGTAGGCGTGCTTCGCGAATCGATCCCCTTCTTCGGTCTACAAGGAACGACGAAGGAGCGCATGGATCTCATCTTCGCAACGCAGAGCATTAAGGAGGGGTGTTTCGGGTGTATCAAGGAGCGCGCAGCTCAGCCAGCCCAGCTTTTGGAGGATCTCCTCGCGGTGGCCGGCGATGCAAATAGCTATTCAGAGCGAGAGTGGGAACGGCGCAAAGGAACGCCTGTCGAACCTGGCGGGATCCTCGTTGCAGATCTCTCTAGTAGAGCGACCGCAGTTCTAGGACGTTTGCCGGGGGCCGACCTTCGGGGTAACTCGAGATTTCCAGGCGCGGAGCTAGAGCCCTGCTTCAAGGCAGAGACCGGGGCTCGTATCGATCCCGCAGATTTCGATCGGAAGGTGCTTGGGGTCGTGCCTCCTGAACTCATAGCGGCGCTCGACGTAGCAGGAAAAACTTCCCAGTACGATAGGATCATACTGAGCGCGCGCCTGAAGCAGCACGTCATAGTTGCACGGGCGCTGGAGTTGTTCGGGAGCCTCACTGAGTAGGCTTGTGGGGCCTGGCCTTGCGTAGGGAAACGAAGAAAAACAACGCGAACGCGTTGTTTTTCCTCTTCTCCTTTCTCCGACTAATAATGCCGCTTATTCGCTTGTAGTATCGTCTTCCTCAGTCGGATTGACTTAGGAGTAACTTCTACCAGCTCGTCGTCGCGGATGAATTCAATCGCCTTCTCGAGCGTCATCGGAACAACAGGAGAGAGGATGACGTTTTCATCCTTGCCTGCGGCTCGGATGTTCGTCAGCTTCTTCTCTCTGCAGATGTTGACGTTAAGATCGTTGTCGCGATTGTGCTCTCCTACGATCATGCCTTCGTATACTGGGTCTCCGGGCTGAACGCAGAGGGTTCCTCGTGGTTGGAGGTGGAAGATAGCGTAAGGAATCGCTTCTCCTTGGCGATCGGCGATGAGCGAGCCCGTAGTTCGCGAAACGAATTCACCTTTGAATGGCTCGTATCCCTTCAAGTACGAGTTCATTATTCCTGTCCCACGAGTGTCGGTCAGGAACTCATTGCGATACCCGATCAGTCCCCGTGACGGGATGTCGAACTCGAGGCGCACACGACCTGAGCCGTGATTCACCATGTTAACCATCTTACCGCGGCGAATTGCGAGTTTCTCCGTGAGTACGCCGATATACTGCTCGTCGCAGTCAATCAGGAGGTGCTCGATCGGCTCGTGCTTCTCCCCGTCGACCGTCTTGAAGATGATCTGAGGTCGACCGACGGTGAGCTCGAAGCCCTCTCGCCGCATCTGCTCGATGAGGATCGCCATCTGAAACTCACCTCGTCCACGGACGAGGACGCTCTCGTCCTCTTTGGAGTCTTCGATCTTCAGCGCGACGTTGAAAAGAGCCTCTTTATACAGGCGGTCCTTGATCTTCTGAGGCTGAACAAGCTTGCCCTCTTTACCGGAGTAGGGCGAGGTGTTCGCCATGAACTTCATGGAGATCGTCGGTTCATCCACCGAGATTCGTGGAAGCGCTTCGGGAGTCTCCACTGTGCAGATGGTGTCTCCGATTGCGACATCTTCTACGCCGGATAAGATAATGATCTCTCCTGACTCGGCTTCGTCTACTTCCTGAAATGAGATTCCCTGATAGACCTGGAGTTTGCTCACTCGTAAGGGCTCCGCCTTTCCAGCCTCTCCTATGCGAGCAAGGCGTTCGTTCTTGCGCGCCTTGCCGTTGAAAACACGCCCGATAGCGAGGCGTCCGAGGTAGTCGGAGTACGAGAGGTTCGAGACAAGCATCTGAAACGGCTTGTCTGGATTGAAAGAGGGGCCGGGCACGGTCTTTACTATCTCGTCGAAGAGTGGGGCGAGGCTTGTTCCTTTTTCATCGAGGGTCGTCTGGGCGATACCATCTCGGCCGATGGCGTAGAGCAGTGGGAAGTCCAGCTGATCCTCGGTAGCATCCAGATCGATGAAGAGGTCGTATACCTCATTCAGCACCTCTTGAGGACGCGCGTCATTACGGTCAATCTTGTTGATTACGACGATGATCGCCAATTTCGCTTCGAGCGCTTTTTTCAGAACGAAGCGCGTTTGAGGCAGGGGGCCTTCAGAGGCGTCGACAAGCAGAATCGCCCCGTCGACCATCATCATGGCGCGCTCAACTTCTCCACCAAAGTCCGCATGGCCTGGGGTGTCGAGGATGTTGATCTTGACGTCGCCCCACCCCACCGAGCAGTTCTTGGCGGCGATCGTGATACCGCGCTCGCGCTCGAGGTCCATACTGTCCATAACTCGGTCAGCCACATCTTGATTGGCGCGGAAGAGGCCGCTTTGCCGGAAGAGGTGATCCACGAGGGTGGTTTTGCCGTGATCGACGTGAGCGATGATGGCTATGTTGCGAATGTTCGGATTTGTAGCTTTGTTCTTCGAAGTCATGCGGCAGAGATGGTAACGTGAAGCACCGTTTTGTTCAATCTGGCGGCGCACTTTAGGCGCCGAAAGGGTCGATTTGTCATCCCAATTCGGAAAATGACCGGAAATCCAGGGGAAACAGTGGTCGTGTGAGTGCCTGTGAGGGGTCTTCAGGCCGAATTTCACCTATCCGAACAGTTATTGGACGGGGTAATAATGAAAATCCATAGCCCCTTCGCGCCTTTCCGTGAAGTAGGGCAGAGCTCGATGAGAGGTTTATGTGAGTAGTGGCCCTTTACAATCGGACTCAGGTTTCCCGGTAGCTATTATAGTGGCCATGGGCTTTGGGCTCCTCGCCGGGTTATTGCTGGGGCAGCATGCAGTTCCACTCGGAGTGTTCGGGAAGCTCTTCGTTCAGCTCATTAAGATGATGGCTATACCGTTGGTTTTCTTCTCGATAATCGAGGCGCTTGTCGCAACATCGGTTTCATGGAAGAGCGCGGGAAGGCTTTTTATCGTAGTGGCAATAAATTCGACCTGCGCCCTCGCGATCGGGCTCACGTTGTCTAACCTCGTTCATCCAGGTCAGGGCTTCATCCTGCAGCACACGCCGGAAGGGGCACCGATACCGGAGGTGAAGCCTTTCGATCTCCAAACGGCGTTGAATGCGATCATGCCTTCGAGCATCGTGCAGCCATTTGTGGAAAACAACGTCATCGCCGTGGTCTTGCTTTCATTGTTGCTAGGCGGAGCTCTTCGCAAGCACCTCAATACGGCACACGCTGATTATGCAAGCGGACAGGTGGAGAGAGTGATACGCACCGTGATTGCGGTGTGGAATATCCTGCTCGGTTGGCTCGTTCGATTGGTGCCGATAGCTGTCTTCTGTGTTACGGCCCGCACAGTGGGGGAATACGGCTTCGCCCCGTTCAAGGGACTCGTATGGTATGTAGGGTTAGCCGTTTCCGGCCTCTTGCTTCATATCTCTCTCGTTTATCCGATCTGGATTCGCTTCGTTGCCGGATTATCCCTGCGCGACTTCTTGAGCCACGCCAAGCGTCCCGTAGTGTATGCCTTTGGCACCAATTCGAGTCTGGCGACTCTGCCCCTCACCTTGCAAGCCCTTGATGATATGCAGGTTCCCAAAGCGGCTTCGCGGCTTGGCTCGTGCATCGGAACCAACCTCAATAACGACGGCATACTCTTGTACGAGGCCATGGCCGTGATGTTTGTGGCACAAGCCTACGGGATGGACATATCTCTAGGAGAGCAGATAACGGTAGCGCTCATCAGCCTCGCAGCGGCTATCGGTGTTGCAGGTATTCCCGAGGCCGGGGTGATCTCTCTCTCTCTCGTGTTGACAGCGGTTGGATTACCACTCGAGATCTTACCGATGTTGCTGACGGTCGACTGGATCATCGCTCGAGTGCGCTCGATCGCAAACGTGCTAAGCGATATGACGGTCTCGATCGGGATCGCGGCTTTGGAAAAACGGACTACTCACGCAAGGTAAGTTCGGAACCAACAACACGCGCCTCTTTTCGAAGCGGCCGATTCCTAGTTCGGCCGGGAAAAGAAGCTTCTGAGACCCCTCTGATAAACCGGCTCTCGCAGAGTTGCTCGTCATGTAGGATGGCAAGAGTGAGCGTATCTTTGGACGCCGCACATTTTCTCGTTCTATTTCTGCGCTAAGCGCGGTAAAGAGTCACTATAAGGATTGCCGCCTGAGCGTAGCGGTTGTCGTGCAGTGATTGCTATGGAGCCCGAAGCATTCGTATCGCCTCAGTTGTCAACTCAGACCGACGATGTGAGTGCGCATCTTGCTGGATTGCGGATGAGTCAGCGAGAGATAGGAAAATTCGTCGGCACGGTGCAAGAGTTCTCGCCGGAGCAGCTCGAAGTGCTAAGGGAATTTCTTGCGACCAATTCGGAGGCGATTGCAGGGAGAGCGCTACACCCGCAGTTCAATGCTGCGTGCGAACGGCTCTTGTACCGGTACATGGAGCTTGCTCGCCGTCGAAATATGACGATTCAAGCCCCGCAAGGGTGCGCTGCCGTTCTTCATGAATTGACCAAGGAGCTGCGACTTAATTGCGCTACCTTCAAACTCGCGCCTGAGAAACTGGTGTCCGCGACACTACTCAGTGGCCAGCCGCTCAGGGAGTTGCAGGAAGACAAGATCCTGGCTCCTTTTATTGATCGGTTTCGAGATCTTGTAGGTCGCGCTATGTCGAGCTATCCGGCAGACCCGCATGCCTATTTACACGATGTCTGCTCGCGTTTCTCGCTATGTGAGGCACATGAAAGTCAACACGAGCCGCGTCCGTTAAAGGATCGTACTATCCTTTTCCTCGCAAAGACACGTCGTGAACTCGAGCCGCTCGAGCGCTTGGCGTTGTTTCGATCAGAGCTGCAATCGCTGCGCGCTGCGCTCGAATTTGAGCCACTCCTTGCGCTTTTTCGTACTGATTTGGCGCGCACCCGGTTCCTTGAAGGTGTTTTGACTCGCTTCAAAGAGGAGGGGTGCCGCCCCTACCTGAGAAACGTTTTGGAGAGCTTCAACGAGATAGTAGTTGATGCCGCCTTTGAGAAGCTCAGATCTCGTCGAGCGGATATACTCGTCGGCATCCTACGTTATGGAGATGGCGTCAAAGAGTTTTTCAAAAAAATGCTCGAGAAGGAGTCCCGAATTACCGACCTTGCCACGCGTTCCGGGGCATCGTTCTCGTCCAGGGAGATCAGAGTCCTCTGTCTTCGAACTCCCCGAAAGGCCGACAAGGTGGAGGCATCTCTCATACCAAAACTTGGCCAAGAGGAGCTGAGCCCACCTCAACAAAGCGACTTCGACCGCGTCACCCGACCTGAGCAACGGCGTGGGGCTTAGGAGACGACGCTATCTTGGCACCGTAGTATCGGCTCATAAGCAGGTCTGCGGCATGTTCGGCTCCGGCTTTGAGTTCTTTGATGATAGGACGTTGTCGCTCTTGAAGTGCTTTGCGAGCATCCCAGGCCTCCGCCAACTTTGTTGCCAGGTTTTCGGCGGTCAGCGAGGCGAGCTCGAGTCCATAATCCTCGCATTCAAGGAGCCTGAGGTAGCCGCGAACCTTCGGCGCATAGATCAGTCCCACCACCGGGATCTCTACCGACGACGCTAAGACGATGGAGTGAAAGCGCATGCCTATGAGGAGACCGCACCGTCTGAGCACTGCCTGGATATCGTGACTGAGATATTTGGTGTTGGTGAGAACCTTTCCGCCCACCATCGAGGCGAGTTCGTTGCAGGTGCGCTCGTCCATGGGGTGGGTGCAGGTTATCAAGGGTTGGAAGGGCTCCTGCACATCCTTCTGCGCTTGAGTGATCGCCTGCGCGAGCATCGAGAGGAAGGATTGCGGATTCTGAAGACGCTCGTTTGGCTTGAGCCAGCTATCGAGGTAGCTCGTAGCATTCACTGCCAAGATAGGCTTCTCGGGGTCGAGTCCTATCTCGCGCAAAATGCCGATCGCTACTGAGTCCGACGATACGGGATTGATGAATGCAGCATCTCCGGTGAGTTCGATCGGCTGAGTTACGCCGATCTCCTTTGCAAGCTTCTCGCTATCTCGTTCGCGCATCATCACGAGATCGCATCCGTTGACGGTCCACTTTGCGAGTAGGCGGCTGATAGCATTCTGGAAGGGGCCGATGCCGCAGCTATAGGCGACCATTTTACATCCAAAGAGCCGCGCGAGAGGGACTAAGAACACGAGAGTGATAAGATAATTGAAAGCTGGGTTGAAGAGCTTCTTGCCGAAGATGATCCCGTCGCAGATGAGGGCACAGTCGCTCTTGGCGAAGCAGCGAAGAGTAGGTAAGCCGAGGAGCCTGATGCTGAGGGTCCACGGCATTACATTGATGGCTTTAACGTTGTACCTATCGCCGTAGTGCTTCGTGACCCAGTCAGGATTAATAGTTGGAACAAAGAACTCCGCGTTCGGATGTCGCTTGGAGACGCTCTCCATAATACTCGACATGATCGCCATGTCGCCGAGGTTTCGTCCGGAGTTGTTACCAAGCAGAGTAATACGGGGGTGTGGGCCTTTCATAGCGGTCTCTCAAACAGCTCGGGTCACCTGTCACGCGCAGGAGTCATCCTAGTGACAGCAGTAGCATCAGGAACACCTTTTGTATGGTTTTGATCGCGGGATAGCAAGTATCCCCGATGTGAAAAATGAGCTAACTATACGATTACAGGAGCGGGTCGATGCCCGTCCAGAAGATGGTGAATGCTACCACGTCTGCCGGTGTAGGTTTCTTTCGCCTCGCTTTGTTAGAGTTCCTGCGGTGAGATGATCGCAGGTCGTTAAAGCCTGTGGGTGGCTGTAACTTAGCTACTCAGTTTAGTGTATACTGCTAGTAAAGAGACACTTCGGAAGTTCGCGGTACACTCGTCATGGTATTCAAGCTACTCAACTCAGTACGCGCTAAGACCACCAATCAGGAACCACAGCAACGTACTGTAGCGGCTCCAACGGCGCCGAATCCTGAAGCACTCGCTCGTATCGCCCGTCAGCGAGCAGAGGATCGCCAAGCTGTAAATGCAGCACGGCAAGGGTTGAGTGATGCCTATCAGATCTTCCTCGGTCAGCTCGACAAGGCGTACAAGACAAAGAACGCAGAGCAGCGACTTCGAATCGAGGCGAACTATGCAGTGTGGGCTGCGCTGTACGAGTTACTCAAAGGCAATTTCAAAGATCTGTGGTCCTTTCTCGGTGTGGTTGATGCTGATGTTGAGGGTTGGTATCGCATCTCTCCGACCGGGAGTCCCCTCGGGTTTATGACTATAGGGCGCGAGGGGTACAGCTTTGCTGCCGGGATTGAGCAGAACTCCAAGCGCGGCGTGCCGTTTCCAAAGAAGTGGCTGACGGTATCGCTTGCACATGCCAACGGATATGCGGCCGGCATCGGCGATGAGCGCGTGGTGGGGCGTGTTGAGCCGATTGATGAAAATCTGGTGGGTCTAGAAAGATGTACCGGTAAGATCGGAGATCACCAGGAGGAGGGTGCCCTAGCGCTCAAGAACCGAGCGACGAGTTTCCCGCTCGTATTTACTCTTTCGAGTGAAACCCATGGACAGCACATGACGCAGGTGCCGGTTTCAGCTCTCGAGAAGTACACCTTGGCAGAGATGGTTCAGCCGCTCATCGTGGCGCTGACGCACGAGGATCTCCGCAAGGCTACGGATCTCTTGCCGACTAGCCAACGTTTAAAGCTCACCTAAGGCGGAGAGGTAAAACCACGCAGACGCGTGATTTTGTAATGTGGGGGAACCCTCGGCCACAGCGCACACTTTTTACTAATTGACTTCACACTAGTGATCCAGGTACGAAGCAGATGATTGCGAGCGCCAGGGAAGAACGGTGTAATTCCGTCGCGGTCCCGCCGCTGTATCTGGGAGAGCCCCCTCACACAAGCCCACTGTTCCGGTTTTTATGTGGAATGGGAAGGGGAGGGAGCGAGTAGCCCAGGAGCCAGAAGACCTTCTCGCAATGATGAGCCCGAGTATTCGGCTGTCATCCGGAACGTACCCTCGTGGATTGGGGCACGTATCCGACGAGTTACTGTCCATCGTCTAGTATCAGCGGAGCGCGTGTGCCATCACGAGCGTCAACCCTTGCCCGCAGTTGTGGGCTACTACTCTTTCTCGCCGTCTTTCAGGCCGGATCCCGACAAGGGCATGCTGACCAGGGCGGTACGGACCCTATCACTACGACGCCGATTATCGTCAGTGCCAGTCGAATAGAGACTCACGAAGCCAACGTCGCAAGCTCGGTGTCGACGGTGACTGAGGAGGATATCGACGATGGGCAATATGTAAATGTGACAAACGCAATCGAACCCGTTCCCGGCCTTGAGGTCGTGCAGAGCGGTGGGCCCGGCGGCACAGCGGTCGCATTCATAAGGGGAGCTAACAGCGAACACACGTTAGTGCTTCTGGATGGGATAGAGCTCAACAACCCTGCGTCTCCCAATCGAGCCTTCAACCTGACCAATTTGACCTTGGAAAACATAGAGCGGATCGAAGTCTTACGAGGGCCGCAGAGCTCTCTGTATGGTTCTGACGCGATGGGCGGAGTTATCAACATCATCTCCAAAAAAGCTCAGGATGGGCTGCAAATGACTCTGCGATCTGAGGCCGGTTCCTACAACTCATTCACGCAGGTCGGAAACCTCTCGTATGGGAGTGACTGGATACAGGTTTCCAACGGAGTCACTCGACAAGATATCGGAAGTATCTCGTCTGCAAGCAGTCGTGACGGCAACTTCGAACACGACGGGTATGAAAATACTTCGCTCTCTAACCGCGTAAAGATTCTGCCCTCTGAGTTTATCGATCTGAACGTCAGTACTCGCTACGATCGTTCGAATGCGGCACTCGACAATGCCGGAGGAATCGGTGGAGACGATCCAAACCGACGCTTCAACAACGAGGAGTTTTTTGTACGGGGTGAAATGGCAGGACACCTGCTCGAAAAGACACTTACTCCCTCTCTCTCACTTGCGTATTCTCACCACGATCTCAGTGACACGAACGACCCCGACCTGTCCTCCACGGAGTTCCTTCGTTCCGATTATAAAGGAGATCTTCTCAAGCTACAAAGCGTCACGAACTGGAGCCCGGTGCGGGATTTCTCCGCTGTTCTCGGGGCTGAAACTGAGCGTGAGCGAGCTGACTCCTACTACCTTTCTGACGGACTGTATGGGCCGTATGAAGAAGCGTTGCAAGGGCGAGATGCGAGAACGAATGCGATCTTCAGCGAGGCACGGGTCTCCTACGACAAGCGTGCATATGTCGATCTTGGCGGAAGACTCGATGATCACTCTCGCTTCGGGACGTATAAGACCTGGAAGGTCGCACCGGCATACCTGCTCGACGACGCCACGAAGCTCAGAAGCTCAGTCGGTACCGGCTTCAAAGCCCCTTCGCTCGTGCAGCTGTACTCCAGCTACGGGAACACGGAATTGCGACCAGAGGAAAATGTGGGATGGGACGTGGGTATCGATCGACAATTAATCAAAGATCGGTTGTCAGTGTCGCTTGCCTACTTCCACAATTACTTTGACAACCTCATCTCGTTTGACCCGAACACGTATATTCTCAATAATATTCGCAACGCTGAGACGAGCGGCTGCGAGGTGTCAACGGACCTTACGCTGACCGAAAGCTTCTCAGTTCGGACTGCGTACACCTATACCGATTCGCAGGATGATGAAACAGGCGAATCGCTGCTTAGGAGACCTCAGAACAAGGCCACTGTGACGCTGGTGTACCTCCCCACTTCACGGGTCAAAACTCAGCTTCAATGGAGAGGTACCGGCAGGCGCTTCGATATCAACTACTCCGGCAGCGAGCCGGAGCGTATCAGCCTGGGGGGATACGGCACGATTAACCTGACACTCTCTTACCAACTCTCAGAAACGGTAGAGCTCTTCTCGCGAGTCGACAACTTATTCGACAAGGAATATGAGGAGGTGTACGGTTTCGGGACTATGGGAGCCGCTGCGTACGGTGGAATAAAGCTTGCCTTGTACTAACCCTTCAATCAGATATCTCGCGCTCCTGATCGGATGGATGTTTGCCTTCAGCGCTGCAGCTGAAGGACATAGCTGCGCGCGTATCGTCTCATTAGCTCCGAGCATCACCGAAACGCTCTACGAGCTCGGTCTTGGAGATCGGCTCGTTGGTGTCACACGTTTCTGCCGCTATCCCACGGAAGCACAAAAGATAGAAAAGGTGGGTGGTTTTTTCGATGTCAGCATCGAACGGCTCGTCACCTTGAAGCCGACTCATGTCTTCGCATTGCAAGAGAGTGCTGATGCCTTACAGCTGCTCCAGAGGTTTGGAATAACTATCTTGAAGGTTGATCATCGAAGTTTGCAAGGAATTCGTGACAGCTTCTCGTCAGTAGGCGAAGCGTGTGGACTACGCGAGCGTGCGGTAGCCAAGCTCAAAGAGCTAGAGCAGCGAGAGTCGGCTCTCAAGGAGAGGTTGAAGGGGGTGTTCCCTCTCAAGGCGCTCGTCGTGGTAGGTCGCACACACGAAGCGAGTCGGCTATCCGGGGTGTATGTTTCAGGGCGTGATGGAGTGTATTCAGATCTGCTCTCTTTGATCGGCTCTCGTAATGTCAATGATCATCCAACAGCGGCATTGCCGACGCTCTCCCCCGAGGGGCTCATGTCCCTCGGAGCCGAGGTGATTATCGAGATAGCTGATGCAGATGATGGCCCCGCAGACGTCGAAAAGCTCCAAAGCCTCTGGAAAGGGTATCCCGGAATTCCGGCCGTGGCTAACGGTCGAGTAGCGATACTCACCGAGGATTACGCAAGCATCCCGGGCCCCCGCTACATCCTCCTCGCTGAGAGATTTGCAAAGGTGCTTTATCCCGACCGCTTCTAGGCGTTCGAGTAAAATCTGTGGCTTCTCGTAGCGTGGCGTTTTTGACTCTCAGTCGAGAGACCGATATACCGGGGCGCTCACTAATTTAATTAAAGCAGGAAACAAAGTCGTAAGCCCCCAATCTTTATGTATCCTTCTTCTAACCAAGATCTAAACTTCCGCGACTCAATATGTTCTCCAAAGAGAACAGTGCCTGCTTCCGAAGAGTCGCCAGGCCCTCTGGCTCCAACAAAGCTGGGCACGTGGGATAATCCAGAGGTTGCGGCGTGCTATTCCAGGTTTGCCAAGGCTGCATGGTATCAGAGCGTTCTAGACACCATGATACACATGCTTCCGATCAAGCCATCGAGCTCGCTGATCGATGTAGGGTGTGGAACAGGAGCAGGGACTTTTAGGCTGGCAGAGCGTGCCGGTCACGGATCCCACATCGTAGGTATTGATGCCTCGATAGTGCAGGCTCATTTCGCAAAAAATATCGCACCCTCCAATCTTTCGGTGGACTTCCTTCCGTACAGCGTATCCGATGCGGTCGAGCGATACCGTGCGGATTTTGATGGGCTCGTCGGATTCAATTCAATACATCTCCTTGGAAGGACCGAAGTAGCGCTCTCTCAACTCGCCTCGCTGGTGAAGCCGGGCGGCTTTGTGGCGTTCTGTACAGGGTATCACACGGATGCTCGAAGCTTTGCAGAGATGAAGAGATCGGTTGCGATGTTCGAGGTCATGCAGGAAATAGCAGCTCGGCATCCGACCCCGACCAATAACGTCGCCAGTGGTAGGAGCAGCGCGGCTATCCGCTCTGTTCGCGTGAGCAAGCTTGAGTCTTATATGGACCAAGCCGGGCTTAGTTCCATAACAAAGCAAATGATCCCCGTTGATATGCCTGCCGAAAGCCTTGTGGAGTTTTTGGCATTACCGGGCATGGCTGCTTCGATTCTCCCGGCTGGCTTCTCAAGAGAGCAGGCGAGGGGTGTTATCAGTGAAGCTCTTGATATCTGTGGAGTATCTTCTATCTCTCGTAAATGGCTCTTCGTTTTGGCAGAACGCCGTGAAGCTTGAGACTGACCTTGGTGTACGCTGAGTGTGTCCTCTCGCCGGTGTATCGGCAAGGAGTACATCAAGGCACCTGTGACGATTTCAAGTGTTTGCTCTTATACGCCCTCACGCTGCCGATCGTGGCGCTATAGGATTCCAGTTCGACAGTTTCAGCCATAGGTGGTAGCGTTCTGTGGTGACCTCTGAACTCCTTGTCATCCGCGACCTTGGCTTAATGGTCGGCAATCATCAACTCCTCCAATCGCTCTCATTCGTCTTGCAATCTGGGGAGCCTGTGTGTGTGGTAGGTCCGAATGGAGCGGGAAAGACGACGCTTTTGAAGGTCGTAGCGGGCTTATCGAGGGGCTACTCCGGCTCAGTTCTCTTGCAACAACGCGAGGTGCGAGATGAGCGTCCCGATAGGCTGGCCCACATAGTCGGCTTCGTTCCGCAGCGCCTGGAGCACCTGCCGTGCTTCTCGGTAGCTGAGTTTCTAGAACTCAGTGGTAACGCGCGTAAGGAAGCGGTCACTCGACTCACCGATCACGTTCGCAACAGGTATCTCCCGGAGTTGAGCGGCGGTGAGCTCCAGCGAGTGCTTTTGGCAGGAGCGTTGGCACAAGGAGTGCGGCTGCTCTTATTGGATGAGCCGACGTCAAACCTCGATCCCACCGGTAGAGCAGAGGTTGAGGTCTTGCTTGACGAGCTCGCGCAGGAAGATGTCACCCTTATGATGGTTACTCACGATATATCCCTCGCGGTCCGTTGCAGCACGCGGCTCGTGATTATGTCGCAGGGCAGCATCTCGTGGAGTGGGGGAGTGAATGACGAGGCTCTCGTGTCGGAGCTCGGAAAAGCGTACCGGTGTCGTTTCTTGCGAGTTGAACACCATGATTTGCAGAGGCCTCTCATAGTAGCTCAATAAAGGTAGCAGCGGGTCATTGAATGGAGACGGTCGATACGGGCATTAGAAGTGGGTCCACGAGGGCTTTTCAGCGGACATTCTTGTGGGGATCTCTGATTCTCATGCTCCTCTCGGGGCTTTCGCTTATCTGCGGCGCCTCAATCTATAGCCCTTGGGATCTCTTCAATAGTTCTGAAGCTGCGCAGATCGTCTTTGGTCTTCGTCTGCCGCGTATCATCATGGCGATGCTTGTGGGCGGAGCGCTTGCTTTGGTCGGCATGATTTATCAAGCATTATTCCGAAATCCTTTGGCGAGTCCGTTCTCACTCGGAGTTTCGTCGGGTGCCGCACTGGGGGCGTCCATTGCTTTGTTGCTAGGTGTTTCAACCACGATATCCGCGATGCTTTCGGCGATTTTGAGTATTGCGCTGATCCTTGCTTTTAGTCGTAAAGGGCTCTCTCGAACGGGAGATACGATTCTTTTGGTAGGCATCATATTTAGTTTCTTTTGTTCTAGTGTCCTTACCCTGGTTCAGTACCTCAGTGACTACTCGCAGATCTTTCGAATGAGCCGGTGGATGATGGGAGGTATACCTGTGCCCGAGCTTTCTGATGTGCTGATCGGCTCTACCCTTGTCGTCATTCTCGGCACCTGGGTGCTTCGCTATCGCACGGAACTCGATCTGATGTGGTTTGGTGATGAGTTGGCTACGATCAAGGGTGTTGAGGTGGAGCGGGTATACGGGTCCGCATTCCTCGTGACATCACTGGTAATTGGGTGGATCGTTGCTCAATGCGGAGTAATAGGTTTTGTGGGTATAATCGTGCCTGCAGGAGTTCGAATAATGGTCGGCCTGCGACATCGGTATGTAGCACCGCTTTCGTTTCTTCTCGGCGCGATTCTGGTTGTGGCGTGTGACCTATTGGGTCGAGTTGTCTCACCCCCCTTTGAGGTGCCCGTTGGAGTCTTCACTGCGGTTGTTGGCGGCCCCCTGTTCATGCTGCTTCTTCTGAGGAGGGGGGCTAGGCTGTAATGAGAGCGTGAGGCTCAGGCTTGCGATCGATGCCCGCACCGATAGGTACGGAGCCAAAAGCGGCTAACGACCGAATTACTCACCCAACGGCCGAAGGCGCCTGTTCCCTTTACTTGTTAGCCTTTTGAAGAGGGCTGCTGTACGATGACTGCATGGATTCTTCTTCCCAATCGACCCAATTCTTTTTCGAGCTTACTCCGGAGCGTGTGCTTGATGCCGTTGAACGGCTCGGGGTGCGGTGCACTGGGCGTGTCATGGCGCTCAATAGCATGGAGAATCGGGTGTACGAAGTCGAGCTTGACATGGAGCCGACGCATGACGGAGGACGCTGGGAGGCATTCCGCGTAGTTAAATTCTATCGCCCGGGAAGGTGGACCAGGGATCAGATAGCGGAGGAACATGCGTTTCTGCTCGATTGTAAAGAAGCGGAGATACCGGTTGTAGCGCCGTTGTCGTTTCCGGACGGCTCTACGTTATCAGAGGTGCCGGACACCGGAATTTTGTACTCAGTGTTTCCGAAGGTTAGTGGGCGAATACTGGATGAGATGAGTGATTCGCAGCTGCGACAGATCGGTCGTTTGATCGGTCGAATGCACGCTGTGGGTCGTCGCGCCGGTTTTCAGCACCGCATGAAACTGACAGCGGAGACCTACGGATTCTCGAACCTGAGCTATCTGCGGGAAAATAAGCTTCTGCCGTCCTCGGTCGAATCTCACTATTTGAATCTTGCGGAGCGGATATTCAAGCTGTCAAATGATTGGTTGCAAACAGTTTCCACGCAGCGTCTGCACGGAGATTGCCATATCGGTAACATCCTGTGGGACGTGCAAAGTTGTTCTATCGTCGATTTCGATGATGCGCTCGAGGGCCCATGTGTTCAAGACTTGTGGCTCTTGACTCCGGGGCGCGATGCTCTGACGGATCGGTATCGGGAGCTTCTCTTGGAGGGTTATGAAATGATGAACCCATTTGATCGCTCCTCGCTTAGGTTGATAGAGCCGTTGCGAGCCCTCCGAATGGTGCACTTCACCACGTGGATAGCGCGGCGTTTCGAAGATCCGGCATTCAAACGAACCTTTGTGGATTACGGCTCGGAGCGCTACTGGCGAGAACAGCTGATTGCACTCCAAGAGGTTGGGGAGTCGCTCGGGATTGCATAATGTTCGTGTGAAAAATCCCGTTATTCTGTATAGTCCGTCAACCATATGGCCGTAGGTGTCCTACTCGTACTTCTTCTCGTGCTCATCAATGCGTTCTTCGTGGCAGCGGAGTTCGCTATCATCAAGGTTCGTTATGCCTCTGTTGAGGCTGATGCGGCGGCCGGTCGGAACATCGCCCGAATAACTCGCGGCATGCTAGACCGCCTGGATGCCTACCTCTCGGCAGCGCAGATCGGCATAACATTGGCGAGCCTCGGACTGGGGTGGATCGGTGAGCCGGTGTTCGCAGAGCTGCTAGTCAACGGTATGGCCTTGGTGGGTATCCCGATATCGTCCGATCTCGCCCACAAGATCGCCGTACCGATAGCCTTTATCGCTATCACGATCTTGCACCTCATATTCGGTGAGGCCGTTCCGAAGTATGCGGCGATCTATTATCCCCAGGAATTCACCTATTTTTGCGCGCTGCCTCTGCGTTTCTTCGCCGCAATCACGGCACCGCTCGTGTGGGTGATCAACAGTGGGACATGGTTGGTCCTCGCGCCCTTCGGAATCCGGGTTCAGTCTGATCACGAGAGTCATACCGAAGAGGAACTGCGGCTGCTTCTTGCCGAAAGTGCCCGCAGCGGAGATCTCGGGTCAATTCAAAAAACCGAACATGAACTAATAGAAAAGGTGTTTCGCTTTGATGAGCGAGTTGTTCGGCAAATCATGGTGCCCCGAACCAAGATGGTGGCTATCAGCGTAGAAGCCACTGCACAGGAGGCGTTCGATGTGATCGCGCGAGAGGGATACACTCGTATGCCGGTGTATTCCGAGTCGCGTGATTCCATTGTGGGAGTCGTGCACTCCAAGGAGCTCTTGCGTCGCTTCATGGAGAAGAGTGATGCGCCGATCTCCGAAATCATGCGGCCTCCATACTTCGTGCCTGAAACGAAAAAGATTGGGACGCTGCTTCGGGAGTTACAAAACACCAAAAGCCACATGTCAGTTGTCGTCGACGAGTTTGGAGTGACCTGTGGGCTTGTTACGTTGGAGGATATCGTAGAAGAGCTGGTAGGTGAGATTCAGGATGAGTACGATGATGAAAGGCCGGTCGTTGAGAAGACGGCAGACGGTGCATTTGTAGTCAACGCGCATGCCTCGATTCTGGATGTGAACAGTTATCTGCCTGTTCATCTGGAAGAAGCACCTGAATACGCTACGGTTGCAGGCCTCTTGAACGTGCTCTTCAGCGGAATCCCTGAGGTGGGCCAAAAAGTGAGCGATGAACACTACGAATACAAGGTTCTGAAGCGCTCTCAAGGGAGCGTGGACTCAGTCCAGCTAACCGCGCTGATCAACGGAAAGCCCCATAATCACAAAGGAATAGACGGTGCTTAGTCAGGTTTATCCGGGCACCGTCAAAAGTTGAGCTTGGGGCGGTATTGCGATACCCTTTTCAAGGACTGACTCGGGAGTGAGTAATTCTATGGAGCGGATACTGTCGGTGACTAACGTGAGTTTACGGGATTTCGAGAGGTTTCATGCACGTCGTCAGAGTAAGCCTCCGACGACCCCGTCCTTGAAGGAGCTGGCGTTGACTCTATTGACCACTCTAGTGATGACGCCGTTTCTCTACGTGACCTTCTTCGTTATTCCTCTTATGGGCCAAATTACTGTCGGCTTTGCAGGGTTACTCACCCTGATCTATCTCTATTATCGCCGATCTGTTCTCGTGCTAATCATTACAGTGACTGGTTTGACGCTCTTTTCGTCTGTGACATTTGCGACGATACAGACGATAAAGTACCGACTCGAGATACCTCTGTTCGTATTCCTTGCTCTCGGAATTCCGATGTCTTTTGCCTACTGCGTTTTAGTAGGTTCGCGAATATGGGTGGTGCGTGGTGGGGGAGAGTAGACCTTTTTCTATCGACGATTATAACACCTCGTCCCATGCGTTTTCATGTAAACAGACATGCCCCGCACGAGGGACTAGAGAAAACAAAAGGATTGTAAGTATGAACTTGTATCGTTCCCTCAGATCGTTGGTGGTGGTGTTTGTCGTTGCACTTTCGGCGAGCCTCGCCCACGCTGATGATGCATACACTTTCAAAGTGAAAGGTGTCATTCGAGGTATGCCGGGCAAGGGTTTGGCCAAGAACGAGATCCTCGTCAAACATCAGGATATCCCGGAGTACCGGGATGAGTCGGGTAAAGTAGTCGGTATGATGGCTATGACGATGCCGTTCTATTTGTCGCCTGAGCTATCACTCGACGGCTTTGCGCTCGGGGACTCCGTAGAGCTCGAAGTCGAGCAGCACTTGGAGCCCGAGTTCAGTGAAAAGGTAGTGGCGATAAAGAAGGTCGGCTAGGAAAGCAAAGCAACGTATTCGAGTTGCTTTGCGAGGGGCGAGGCCTATTACGCTTCCGCGTGCACGTTGAGATAACGCGGAAAGTCTCCCAGTCGATGCCGCGAAGCCCTCCTTCTTCAAGAGCCTAAAACACCGTCTTCAAAAGCAGCCTTAAGTTCCTTCGAGAGGCATCCCGATAACCTTCGTAGTAGAGTGGTCAATAGTGTCTTCTAGCTATGTGTCTCGAATGCTTATGCGGTCTTTCTTTTTTCATGTGGTCCTGTTTTTCGTCTCTGCGCTCTCCACTGCTTGTGGGCCCCGGCACGTAGCACCCCCTGCTCCTGTTGATCAGGGTAGCTTTCTTGTGCATCGAGTGACGAGACAGGGAGAAACTGTGAATTCGCTCTCGAAGTGGTACACAGGCTCTGAAAAGCCCGCCAAAGAGATAGCAACAGCAAGTAGCATTGGTGAGCACTCGGTCCTCAAGCCGGGGCAGAGAGTGCTAATCCCCAATTCTTATGTGAAAAAGACGGCACCTCCACCTAAGCGCAAGCCTAGCCCGAAATCACCTCCTGCTCCCGAAAAGATCGACCGAGCAGCGACCGACAAGGCGCCGGAGAAATCCGAACAAGGAGTCGCGGCCTTGACTGATGTCGGCTCTGTTCCGATACGGGCGGAAGAGGCAGGATCGCCGACTAAACTGAGTGAGGCTGAGCCCACGATCCTAGCCGAAGAGATTGCTGTGTCGAGCGCAAGGCCCCAAGAGCAGCCCGCAGTTGAAAAGGCGGTGCCCAATACCGAGGCTGCCAAGCCGGCCGTCAGCTTCGAGGAATTGCTCTTGAAGGAGCAGAGCGAAGTGGAGCGACTACGCCGCGAAATGCAGCTGGATGCTCAGCCAGCCGGTGTCGGCAGTTGAGCAAGAAGCACCCTCACTAGCAAAATGCGCTACAGCCAGGCTTAGTGTTCTCCTCCGCACGAACCCGACCCACATGTGCAGGCACTTGTGTCTCCCTTGCTACAGCCGTCACAGGAGCAGACCGCCTTAACGGCCTTTTTGCCACAGGCACAACTCCCTCCGGCCGGGGCGGCGGCTTTGTGCGAGCACGCGGCCATGGCGATGGCACATACAGAGATTAAAAAGACCTTACGTATCATAGACTTTCCCTTCGTTGTATTTCACGATGCAACAGGACGGTGTAACAACTCTATTTTCGGTCGTCGGTTGTCTGTTCGCAAGGGGTTGTTATGGAACGATGTAGCACAAAGCGTGTAATGCATGGGAAGTTGCTTGAGTAGTCGAGTGTACCTGTTGGTGCTGCTTCTGTTACAGGTAGCGGCTGCGTCGGCAGAGGACCGCGAGTTGCTCAACGTGTCATTCGATCCGACTCGAGTGGTGTACGAGCGCCTGAATCCCATCTTCACTCAGGAATGGAAATCCAAAACCGGCGAGGATGTCGTCATCTATCAGTCGCACGGAGGTTCTGGCAAACAAGCCCGTTCGGTGATTGAAGGACTCGAGGCGGACGTCGTAACCTTGGCGCTCTCGTATGATATCGATAATATCGCAAAGCGTGGGTTGCTGCCCCTGACGTGGAAGGAGAGGTTGCCCCACAAAAGCGTTCCGTGTTCCTCGACGATCGTCTTTATGGTGCGGCGCGGCAATCCCAAGGGGATACATGACTGGGTAGATCTTGCGGGATCAGGCGTTGCAGTCGTGATGCCGAACCCCAAGACTTCCGGAGGTGCTCGGTGGAACTACCTTGCGGCCTGGGGCTACGGTATGAGGAAGCTGGGAGATGAGGGGCGTTCCCGTGAAATGATCGCAAAGATATTGGCGAATGTGCCGGTATTCGACACAGGCGCTCGAGGTTCTATGACGACTTTTTTGCATCGGGAAATAGGAGATGTGCTCGTCACCTGGGAGAGCGAAGCGCGTGAAATACTAAGCTTGTACCCCGGAGGCGATTTCGAGATCGTTGTGCCCTCTGTAAGTATCAAGGCTGAGACTCCAATTGCCGTTGTTGATCGCAACGTACAACGACACAAAACCGATAAGGTCGCTACAGCATACGCAGAATTCCTCTTTACTCCCGCGGCTCAACGTATCTTTGCGGAATCCCATTACCGGCCATCGGACCTCAATGTTCAGCGAGAGTTCGCCTCTTCGTTCCCCAACGTGAAGCTTCTCACTATCGATGAGGACTTTGGCGGCTGGTCGGAGGCCCAGAAAATTCACTTCGACGATGGCGGTACCTTCGATCAGCTGTACAGCCTTAGCTGATGAAGCGAGAAGTATGAATTGTGGATTGCTCCGGTTAAAGGTGAATCTTTTGCTTCGTTGTGCAATATAAAGCGGCATGTCCCTTCAACGTGCGTCAATAATGCCCGGTTTCGGGCTCTCCTTCGGTGTTTCTGTCACCTACCTGTCCGTCATCGTCTTACTTCCCCTTTCGACTATTTTGATCGGCGCTAGTGAGATCTCGTGGAATGAATTTTCGGCGATACTAGTATCCGCGCGCTCTGTGGCTGCATTCAAGCTCAGTTTGCTGACAAGTCTCGCGGCAGCTCTCGTTAACAGTGTAGCAGGCACTATCGTCGCGTGGGTGTTGGTACGGTATGCATTTCCCGGTCGTCGTATCTTAGACGCCTTGATCGATCTCCCCTTCGCGCTTCCAACGGCCGTCGCAGGTATAGCTCTGACTACCTTGTATGCCCCGAAAGGTTTGCTCGGGAGGCCGCTCGCGGCTCTGGGTATAGAGGCGGCCTTTGCCCCACTCGGCATCATCGTGGCGCTCACCTTTGTAGGGCTTCCCTTCGTGGTAAGAACGGTACAACCGGTCTTAGAGGAGCTGCAGATCGAGATTGAAGAGGCGGCTGCTACTCTGGGCGCGAATCGCTGGACAACGATTCGTACCGTGGTTGCGCCTGTGGTTCTACCATCGGTGCTCACAGGATTCTCCCTCTCTCTCGCGCGTGGGTTGGGAGAGTACGGTTCCGTTGTGTTCATCTCCGGCAATCTTCCGCTGAAAACGGAGGTGCTGCCGCTTGTTATCATGGGGCGTCTCGAGCGCTTTGATTATCACGGAGCGATCGTTTTAGCCGGTGTTATGCTCTCGCTTTCCTTCTTGATATTGCTCGCTATCAACATGCTTCAAACAAGAATAGGCGTGATGCGGTCGAGGTCTAGCTAGGATGGCGAGCGTGGAGCTTTTGAGTTCGAGACAGGTAGGGATTCAAGAGCCGCGCGCGGCGCGGATTCTCTTAATAGCCTTCACCGTGGGGTTTTTAGGCCTCTTTCTGGTGCTCCCTCTCGCCATTGTTTTTGAGCATGCGTTTTCCGCCGGCGTTCGAGCTTACTGGAGTGCGGTGAGCGATCCTTTGACGCTGTCAGCGATGCGCCTTACCGTGCTTGCTTCCACGAGTGCGGTACTCTGCAACGCCGTCTTTGGAATAGCACTAGCCTGGCTCGTAACTCATTTTCGATTTCGAGGGCGACAGGTGCTCATGACGATGATGGATATTCCTCTTGCCGTCTCGCCTGTGGTTGCGGGTATGGTGTTCGTTCTGTTATTGGGGCATCACGGCTGGTTCGGTCCTTGGTTGGACGCATGGAATGTGAGGGTAATATTCGCCACCCCAGGAATTATTCTCTGCACCGTGTTCGTCACGGTTCCGTTTGTCGCGCGGGAGCTCATTCCGGTGATGGAAGAGCGTGGCGCGACAGAAGAGGAGGCCGCACTGGTTCTGGGAGCTAGTGGGTGGCAAACATTGAGGCTGGTGACTTTACCGGCGATTAAGTGGGCGCTCTTATACGGGTTGGTGTTGTGCAACGCCCGAGCCATGGGAGAGTTTGGAGCGGTCTCGGTGGTATCGGGCCACATTCGCGGTCGTACGAACACGCTGCCGCTCCACATCGAGATTTTGTACAACGAGTACGAGTTTGCGGCGGCATTTGCGGTATCCTCGCTCTTGGCGTTGTCGGCGCTCGTCACCCTCGGGATCAAACGCGTGGTGGAATTGAGGCACCTTCGGGGAGTTCGGGGAGGGAGTGCGGGAGGTTTATGACGATTGAATTGCGCGAGGTGCTGAAAAAGTTCGGTGAGCAGCTCGTGATTAATCTTGTATCGCTCTCGGTACAGGAGGGAGAGCTCTTCGTCCTGCTCGGGAGCAGTGGAAGCGGCAAGAGCACGATCCTGCGAGTGATAGCCGGACTGGTGCGCCCGGACAGCGGCTGCGTGCTGCTACGAGGTAATGACGTTACGCCCCTCCCTCCGCAAAAACGAGAAGTTGGTGTGGTGTTCCAGAATTACGCCCTCTTCAAGCATATGACGGTTGCTGAAAATATCGAGTTTGGCTTGAAGATTCGCAAAATACCTCCGGCCCAACGCAAGCAGCGCAGCGATGAGTTGCTGGAGCTGGTCGGATTAAGTGGTCTCGCGCACCGCTACCCGACTCAGCTATCAGGAGGCCAATCTCAGCGGGTCGCCCTTGCTCGAGCACTCGCTTACGAACCGTCGGTGTTGCTCCTCGATGAGCCCTTTGGAGCTCTCGACGTGAAGATACGAGGGAAATTACGCCGTAGCCTCAAAGCTCTCCAAAGGGAATTGGGGATAACCACAGTACTCGTCACGCACGACCAGGAAGAGGCGTTCGAGCTTGCGGATCGAATCGCCGTGGTAGAGCGTGGTCGCATCGTCGAGGTGGGAACGCCGCATCAATTATACCACAGCCCGAAGACCGAATTCGTTGCTAACTTTGTCGGCGGTGGGAACGTCTTGTTTGGGCGATATCATGAGGGCCGAGTGCGCTTAGGCGGCACTTCATTACCGTTTCCAGCGGAAGCCCCTGCCCATGACGAGGGTGCCCCGGTCCGTGTGCTCTTCCGTCCGGAGTGGGTTACCTACAGTCGCGAGGCGATTGAGTCGGGGGAAGGCAATCTTTCTCTGGGCAAGGGAACGATACGAGACCGCCTCTTTGGAGGCTCCATGGAAAAGCTGCGGTTTGAGCTCGATGACTTACGTGGTTCTCAGTCTGTGGGGTTATCGCTCGAGTACGGTCAGCGCGGTACTCTGGTAGATGGATTGGCTAGTTCTCTCGCTGCAGATATTCCAAGCATCGGAGAACAGCGCTGGCTTTCGTTGAAGCGTTGTCACGTCTTACAGCCGACGAGCCTTCGAATTTTGACCAAGCTCGAGGTTGCAGGCAGCAATGAAGGTTTGATAGCGACAGCAACGCATCTCGGAGGTGCGTCTCACGGACTTCTCTCGCTTCTGGCGACTGCTCCCGTCAAAGAGGACCTAGAGACTTCTCGTGATCGCCTCGAAGCCGCCAAATCTGCTGTGCAGGCCGCCCGCAGAGATATTCGTCTCGTCACTCGTGCCCGTGTGGGTCATCCGATGGTTGAGACAGTACTGGAATCCCAAGAAGGGTATTTTGATCTCGTTCTGTTACAACGCGAATCGATCAACGCTGATGCGAGCGTTGCATTTCCAGAGGTTGCCCGGCATGTGCTCGCCAGCGCTCGAGTGCCGGTCATTCTCGTGTCTGAGTTTGGATCGGCTCTCAAGCGAGTATTGATCTGCACCGCTGGCGGA